>DUTX01000093.1 GCA_012841865.1 Acholeplasmataceae bacterium
CTCATAACCCGGAGGTCGGAGGTTCGAATCCTCCCCCCGCAACCAATGGTCCCATGGTGTAGTGGTTAACATGCCAGTCTGTCACACTGGAGATCGCGGGTTCAAGTCCCGTTGGGACCGCCATTTTTGGCTCGGTAGCTCAGTTGGTAGAGCAATGGACTGAAAATCCATGTGTCGCCGGTTCGATTCCGGCCTGAGCCACCATCGACTAGAAATCAGTTCTTAATCATTCTTTTTTGAATGATTTTAATTTTAAATTTATATATGTAAAAATTGCATATGCAAATAATGCATATTTATAATATCATACAAAATTTGGAAATGCAAGCACTTTATGCAATTTTTGCATTAAAATTTGGAAAAGGAGGTTCATTATGGCCGAAAGATTAAGAGAAATAAGAAAATTAAAAAAATTAACACAAGAAGATTTAGCAAAATACCTAAACTTAAATCAATCGCAAATTGCAAGATATGAAAAGGGTGAATTAAGTTTAAACGCTAATCTTATCAAAAAAATATGCTTATATTTTAATATTTCTGCAGATTGGTTGTTAGGCTTAAAAGATAATTTTAATTAATTAAAGGAGATAAAAATGGGGATTTGCATTAAATGTGGAAACGAATGTAAAGATAATCATAAGTATTCTATAGAGTGTTATAAAAAAGCACAAAATTACTGCATATTATGCAGCAATCCATTATTCGAAAACGATAATTTTATTGATTACAAAGAAATGAATTAATATGCGAAAAATGTTTTGAAATAATATATAAAAAAATAAATAAATATATTCCCACACACAAAGCTACAGATGGACACTGGGTCAGATCTAGAGGAGAAATGATTGTAGATAATTACTTTTTTACCAATAATATATCACACATTTATGAAAAAAAAGTTTTTAATAAAAATAACCCAGAAGAAAATTGCACATGCGATTTCTATATTCCAAAATATAATGCTTACATTGAAATATGGGGTTATGAGGACGACCCAAAATACGAAGAACAAAAAATATTCAAAGAAAAAATATATCAATCCAACAACATAAAAATAATAAATATATACCCTAAAAATATTGATTCAGGAATTGATGATTTTTTAATAAAAGAACTATTAAAATACGAGAGCTTGATTAAGCTCTTTTTTTAATAAGGATATATAAGATCATATTTCTCTCGCATATATTCATCATCCAAATGTAAATATATACGAGTAATATTATAATTACTATGTCCTAAAATATTAGCAACATCTTCTATTCCAGCACCATTTTTCAACATATTAGTCGCTAAGCTGTGACGAAGAACATGAGATGAAAATTTTTTTAAATTTAAATCCTTTTTTACTTTTTCAAAAATTCTTCGAATAATAGAATATGTAAGCTTACATCCAAAAAGATAATGTCCTTTCAAAGAAAAATTTTTTAAAAGTTCATTAGTAAATGATGATAAATAGACAATCCTTTCCTTATGATTTTTAGTTTTTTTAAGGCATATAAGGCCCAAATTTGCATTATAATCAGTTTTCTTTAATGCCATTAATTCAGACAACCTTATACCTGTGTCAATAAAAACAAACATAATTTGAGTGTTTCTAATAGATAATAAAGAATTATAATTAAGATTTACAAGCAAATATTTTTTTATTCTTTTAATTTCTAAAGCAGAAAGATAATCGAATCGATTGTTATTTTCTCGCAATTTAGGAATATTCTCAAATTCAAAATTAAAAAATTTTAATAATCTTTTCATTAAACCAATTCTTTTATTAATAGTATTGTTAGATAAACCTTTCTGTTTCATTAATCGAATAAGATCATAAAAGTTAATCTGATTTAATGAAACATCACCAAGATACGAAAAAAGGGCATTTAAATGCACCTTTTCAAATTCATAAGTTCCACGTGATTTCATAACAAGACTATTTTCTAGATATTTTTTAATAGACTCTTCTAGTTTCATATTCTCACCTCTACATATATAATAGCATTTTTTACCAATTTACCCAAATTCCTATTAAACTATTTCTTTTTTCTTACGATTCTGAATCTTATCTTTAAAATGCTTAATCATTTTAACTCGTGCTTTTCTTTTAGCAATCTCAACCAAAAATGCAATAAAACCTAAAACTAAAACAATAATAAGCCAAATCCACCATGTTTGTTTAAAAGCATTTTTTATTCCCTCGGCCAACGATTCAGAAAAATTCCTCATAATTTCGGAATCGCAACCAGAAATTACAAAAAGCATTAAAAATAAAACAAAAATTAATAAAAATTGCTTAATTCGTTTCAAAAATTCACCCCCAAAGATGATATTTCAATACGCTCAACCAAACTCTCAAACTTAGCCGGAACAACAACATTTAAATAATCAAGAATTGAATCTAATTCCTCTTCTCTATACTGTCTTGCTTTAGCAAAATCAGCACACAAATATACTTCTCCTTCATCATCTACTTCATAAACATATTCCCTTAAAAAATTGCCTTTATCAACTTCAAACAAAATTTCAATAATAAACCTATCAACCATCATTTAATCCTCCCTTCCATATAAAACAAAAGCAAATCAAAAAAAGAAACCTCATACTTGTTTTCACCATCGAAATAAAGCATTTCAAAAAAAGGAAAATATTCCACTTCAAGGCAGAATTCTACATATTTAACTTCGGACTCATCCAAATACATCCTCACGATGCCATTGTCAGACCATTCACATTTGACAACATAATCTTTGAACTTGTCCCGATAATTATCAAGAAGATTCCAATATTCCCCAGGAAATTTATTAAAAACAAAATTATCAAGAAAATCAGCAAAGGATCCAGATTCCAAAACACCAAAAAACTCATCATTCCCAACAAATTCAGCATTTCCCACTACTTCTCCGGAAGCAACAGGAATTTGTCCATCGCTTCCGGATGAAGCTTCTTTTTGGTCAGACGTCTGACCATTTTCAATTTCTTCTTTTAAAACATCATTAACATGATCATAAAACTTCTCATCAATAATTTTTTTAAAATCCTCAAAATCCTTTACTTCCGGCCAACCGAAATTCCTTAGATAACCAACATAGATATAAATACCACGATATTTTCTAAAATTAACATTAATTTCTAACAAAGATTTCCTTTTATAACGAAATAATACTTGAGAAGAACCATCCTTTATATTTTCCAATTTATAATTAACAGAATATTTAACTTCCGGAAATTTTTCAGACAAAAATTTTACAACATAATTAACAGATTTATTTATAAAAGAATCTGAATCATCTCTGTTAAGTAAAGATTCATATAACTTTTGAATTTTATCATTAAATTTATTTTCACGTATTTTTCTGACAGACATTTCAGGAGTATATTTATCTAAATCAATTTCCGGGACAGATAAAAGTTCAACAAGCTGAGAATAACCAAACCCAGAATATTCTTCTTTTAATTTCACAGCATAATATTCATTATAATTAGAAACATCACAAAATCTATCAGCTATACCAATCATATTTTTTACAGTCGTTTTCGCAAGCTCAAATTCATTAAATGCATATTCATATATATTTTTATAACCAACAAATTTAAAAATTTGATTCTTTTTAATATAATATAATCGAACAGCAATATTAAGATAATTATCAAAAACATTATCAAGAAATTTCCTAATAGAAAGAGTTAACTGATCATACTTTCTTGATACTTCAAAAACATCATTGACATTTTCAAAATTAACTGCAGAATTCATATCATATTTTATTATTTCATTCATTTTTATCTCTCCTGAATATTCTCAATTATTTTCTGCTGCAATTCTTCAAGACTTTTAATCGCAAAACGACTTAGATAACCTTGTTCCCTTCTAATGCTGGAATCAATAAGCCATAAGATTCGCTGAAGAGAAAAACCATCAAGTTCAATCTGATAACGTTTCAAAACATCAATAGGAACTTCCATGATCTTACCTCCTTTTTGTATCAAAAATTAAATTTAAAGCATAATATTTATTGACATTCAATTTTTTTCATGTTAAAATAAACAAAGTCATGCATAAGACTATAAAATTTGCAAGCTGCATAATTATTTATTATGCAGGCGCAGTAGTTTAAAACTACTGCCTTTTTTTATTATAATCATCTACTTCTTTAAGCAATTTCTTAACTTCCGAAGTATCAATTTTTTCATTTAACCTAGATTCATAAAAATTATAATATTTTAAAGGACGTTTGTATCTATCCTTAGAAATAGTCTTCAATTTCAAAAATGTTTTCCGATTATTACTTAAAGACTTAATTGGTCTTCTTACACCACTTCTAGAATGAGTAATAAGATTTACTGAAGAATTATTTTTTTATCAGTTCTATAAACCAAATAATGATGTATCTGACCATGATCAGAATACATGTAAGCCATATTCACATCAGGCATCATTAAAACATTTCCGGGTTCTTTTAAAAAATTTAACCTCTTCAATTCTAAATAAGCTTTTCTCCTTTGACCAGGAGAACAATTTTTATTTTTAACCATAAATTGATTAATTCTAATTTTATCAATTATCTTTTTCGAGCGACCCAAATCAATTCCCACCTTTCACATTTCTAAAACATTAAGCTCTTCCGGCTGAGTATTCTCAAAATAATAGGCGAATTCCACAAAATCCCACAAAACACTCACCAGGCAATTTGCCTGAATTTTTTTTCATAAATTAACCTCTATAGAATGAATTTTAATCATTTTCTTTCCCCCTTAACATTAGGTAAATATTTAATCAAAGATTCTTTAAGTTCTTCAAGATTTTTAATTTCATGCTTTTTAAACAAAGAAGAATAATTAGCATACTGCAGCGAAAATATGCGATTATCAATAAGATCGATTATCTTTTTTGCATTATTTTCAGAAATTACAATCATATAATTCTTCTTTCATGTATCATATTTATTTTAATTTCATAAAATATATTGACATTAAATTTTTTTAATGTTATCATATTTATGCCCACGTTGGTTAATCCACAGTTTACTATCTCAATTAGTAAACGCCGGGCGAATCGTAAGGGCTTCACAAAAAGTGAAGTTCCTTTTTTTTATTTTTTTTCGATTATTGTTGACATAAAATTTAACATATGTTAAAATTTATTAGGCTAGGTAGAAAAAAGCCGAAATTTGCTTTTTTTGGGGATTTTTTCCTACTGCAAGGACTGAAAATCCATGTGTCGCCGGTTCGATTCCGGCCTGAGCCACCATTAGAGAAATGCTATGGTAATAGCATTTTTTGTTTTTCCTCTCCTCAAAAAGGTTTATTTTTAAAAGCAGGTTATGCATTATGCGTAACCTTTTTATATGGCAATTATTATTAAATATTTAAGCATTACTTTAAGCGGTTTCTTATTTTTAATGAACATGTATTAATGATTGCTTAACCAAAGGATATTTGGTAAAATGTATTTACAAAGGAGATATTATGCAAGAACTAAAAAACATTGTATTATTCTTAATGGATATGGATGGAACACTTTATCTAGAAAACGAGTTAATCCCCGGGGCTAGAGATTTTATTTATCGTTTAATTGAAAAGAAAAAGAATTATGTTTTTATAACAAACAATTCTTCGGTCAATAAAAATAATTATTTTGAAAAACTAAAAAGACTAGACATACCCTGTAAGGAGAAAAATTTATTTTCTTCCGGAATGGCAACCGGGACTTTTTTAAAAACACAAAGAAAAGGAAGGAAAGTCTATCTGGTCGGGACAAAAGCACTGGAAGAAGAACTTTTAAAATATGGAGTAGAGCTTGTAGAAGAGGGAGCAGAAATTGTCTTGGTCGGATATGACCGCGAGTTAACCTATAAAAAATTAGAAAAAGCCTGTTATTTTCTTGATGAAGGTGCAGAATTTCTCGCAACAAACGCGGACTATTTATTTCCGCTTAAAAGGGGCCGTTTTCTTCCCGACTGTGCTTCGATTTGCATGATGCTAACAAAAGCAACAGGAAAACATCCTGTTTTTATCGGTAAACCCAATCGTTATATGGTTGATCTTCTAAGAGAAAAACATGGCCTTTCAAAGCATCAGGTCGCAATAATCGGTGACCGCCTTTATACGGATGTAGCCTGTGGAAAAAATGCAGGTATTACTTCGATACTTGTTCTTTCCGGAGAAACAAAGGTTAATGATTTGAAAGCAGCAACGGAAAAACCCGATTATGTTTTTCCTTCGCTTAAAGAAATTATTGAATATATCCAATAAGGATGGGATTAATTTCCACCTTTTTTTACTTAAAAAAGCGAGTAAAAAATGTTATAATTAAGTAGGAAATAATCACTTAGTAGGAGGGAAGAAAGATGAAGAAAAGAGGATTATTTTTACTGCTGTTTTTCTTAGTTTTAATAGTAGGCAGCGGTTGTAATAAAGATGCTGCTTTTATTGAAGCAGAGTATCTTTTTGATGATAAAGAGACTATAGCAGATTTCGTTGATCCCGAATGGGAGAAAATAGAGGAATTTCTAGCTTTAATTGCCAGAAAAGAAATAGATACGATCGATAAATTTTATCTTTACGGAAGCGAAGTTGGTTATGAAAAGGTTCCAGCAACAAATTATGGATACCTTTCCTTTTATACAAATACTGATTTGGAAATTATCGAAGAAATCGTACCGCTCTCTAATACCAAGATTCGTCCCGGTAAAATGAGAGCAAACACAAAATATATTGTCATACATAATACCGGTATGGCTTCTCCAGTAATGACCGCATCACGCTTAAGTAAATCAATCAATAATTCAACCCGGCAAGCTTCTTGGCATTTTACCGTCGATGATAAGGAAGTCTATCAACAATTATTGCTTGATGAAATCGGTTGGCATGCCGGAAGTCCGGAAGGTAACAACTATGGAATCGGAATAGAAATGGCAGTTTACCAGGGAATAGATTTGAATATGGCGATGCGCAGGACGGCAAAACTTACGGCATGGTTAATGCTTCAGTATGACCTTGGAATCGAAAGCGTCAAACGTCATTATGATTTCAGTGGAAAACACTGCCCGCAAGTGCTGATGGAAGCCGGAAGATGGGAAGAATTTTTGGAACTTGTTCAAATAGAATATTACGGGCAAAAATATTTTTCTGATGTTGAGTTTATTTGGGAGTCGCTTTCAGCTGAGTTGATGGATAATGACGGTAAAATCCTTTCCACGTCTGGAAAAAGTGGATCTGTGAGGTATCGGGTTTTGGTCAATTATCAAGGAAAATTAAGAACTTTTGAATTTGTTTCCGGGTTAAAAGCACTTATCTAAAAAGAGGAGAATACTATACTGTTTGACAGTTATTTTAGGCTATAGTAAAATATATTTAAATAAGAGTTTTGAGGTAGTATGATGGAAATATCAAAAACCGCATTTAAAGAGTATGCCCGTTGTCAGCGCGTTTTGCCTTTGGAACGTCTATATCTGAAAAAGATGGATGCTTTAAGCTATTTTAATGACGAACAGAAAGAAAAAATGCGCGAACTTCTTTCCGGAATGTTTTCGGTTAAAGAAGGCGAAGACTTATTATGGGAAGAAGACAGCACGCAAGAAGAGTTGCTTTTCTATTATTCAGAAGTGGAAAGATGGGCATTGGAATGTGCCAATCAGGAATTCGGTATGGAATTTACCTACCATTCAAAAACCAAAAATCAGCAATGCTTTCGCTTTACAGATCGTTATCACAACACTTTTTATTGCTATTTGGACGGTTTTGTACAAACCGATTCAAAAGCTGTTGTCATTGAAGTTAAAGCGACGACTTCAAAAAAAATTAAGGATTTAGGTCCGAAAATTAAAGGCAAGATCCATTCGCTCTTCCAAAAACGAGGAAATATTTACCGTTTACGGCATTTGGATGAAGCCGATTTGGATAAATATGAAAGCCACTTTCAAAAATTGTTTGACCCATTTTCTCCGGTTGGAGCATATGTTTTTGATATTTCGGTGGAAAGATATATTATTGAAAACAGCATTCTTCAAAATCATCCGGAACTTTCCGGAAAGGAATTTAAGTATTATTTAGCGGTGTTAAACAGCAATTATGTTTTTTCTGGAGACTATAGTAAAAATTCTCCCGTCTATACAACCGCTGAAGACAATGCTTTGGTAAGCTTCATTGACCTTACCGAGATTACAAAAGAATACTTGCCTTTGCTTGATAAGATCAGAGAAAATATTAGCCGCAACATTCAAAACCCTTATCTTGAAGAAGCAAGAATCGGATCTTATTGTGATTTTGGAAAAAGAGGCGAATGCCTCTTTACCAAAATCTGTTTCCCGGAACTGTTCCAAGAAGGCGCGATTACCGAGTATTTAAATTTTCGCAGCCTTAAAGGGCCGGGAGGTAAAAAATATTCTCGTTTTGATTTAATCAATCAATATAAAAGAAAACTTACCGATATCCCAAAAGAGGCTCTAAATGATCCCAATCACTTAATTCAGAGAAATTGTTTTGAAAATGAGGAAGAATATCTTAATCCTGTTAAGATTGAAGCGGGACTTAAAGAATTAAAGTATCCTTTATACTATCTTGATTTTGAAAGTTTTCCTTGTCCCCTGCCTCGTTTTCGCGGCGAAAGACCTTATAGCCAATCCTTGTTTCAATTCTCCGTTCATATTGAAAGAGAACCGGGGGTTTGTGACGAGATTGCTGATAATTATTATTATCTTGCTGAAGACTATTCAGATCGCCGCGAAGAATTGGTCCGAAATCTGCTTGCAATAATCGATTTAAGTAAGGGAGGAACCGTTATTGTATATAATAAGACTTTTGAAGAAACCCGCATTAAAGAATTAATGACGCTCTTTCCAGAATATAAAACGGATTTAATGAAGATTTTGAATTCGATTTTTGATTTAATGGATTTAATAAAAACAAATCGTAAATTTTACCAAGAGCTTGGTTTTAGCGAACAAGAAAGCAAAACCATAAATTTTTACCATAAATCTTTGGGCGGTCGTTATTCGATTAAAAAAGTTTTACCATTATTTTCGGATTTGAATTATGCCGATTTGAATGTTCAGAAGGGAATGGATGCGATTGCCGCTTATGCAAGTTTTCGTTATCTGCCGCCGGAGGATATAGGAGTTATCCGTGAGGATTTGTTGAAGTACTGTCGTTTGGATACTTGGTCGATGGTAGTGATTTTAAATAATTTAAAGAAGAAGTTAACAAAAAAAGATGTGATTTGACTCACATCTTTTTAATTTGGGAATTCAATAATTTCGGTTTGTTCGAAATTATTATCGTAGGAAGCAATATTGGTATTATTTAAAGCAAAAATTTTCTTGTTATTTTCGTTTACAATAATTCTTATCGGATAAGATCCTTCAGAAAATTCAAATTTTGTTTGTTTAAAAGTTTCGGTTTCCGGATTAATCTCAAAGAGTAAATATTCACCTTTGGAAAGATTGAAGTTTGTAACAGCAAAGCCGAGATAATACTTACCAAGAATATTTGCTGTAAAGATGGCGTTGCGATTATTTATTGCTTCAATAACCGGAAAGTAACTAAAATCACTGTACTTGATTTTGAAACTTTCCTGCATCCAAGGCCTGATTCCTTCCGAATCAACGCTATAGAAATTGAGTTTATATCCTGCTGTAGTTGAGTCGGCATTGATGGTAAAGGCAATGTTTTCGTTAAGCGGGCAAAAGAAGAGATTTGAATTCTCGCCTTCGATAATGTTTTCCAATCGCGGTTGACTGGGATTATTGAGACTAATTTGGTAAAATCTGTCGTTAGTGGTCAAGGCATGGGCCTTGGGGCCGTCAAAACGAACGCCCGCAAGGTGTTCATTTTTGCTGATATCATAGGAGCTAATTAGCTTCATTTGTTTAGTTCTTGTGCCGGTTTCTTTTAAAACTAAAATTTTATTAGTAAAGTCTGCCGGTACGATTTTTGTTTGAATAAGGTTCTTGGTTATCTTATAATCAACGACAGAAATTGCAATTCTGAAATAGCCGTTATATTCATCGCAAGCCCCCTTATTTAAAGTGTTTCCTTTGAATTTCACAGAAGTAGAATAATTTAGTCCACCTTTAAGATTATAACGGATGATGGCCGTATAGGCTCCGTATTCTAGTTTATCGTCTGAATTTTGGTGATTGTTGATCAGATATAGACTGTTTTCGGAAAGGTAAAATTGTTTCCAATCATCATAAGATAAAAGAATAACCTCTTCGGAAGTAATTGTTTTCTGCAATTCTAAACAAGTAATAATTGTATAAGCCTCGCCACCAAAGCCGCTGATATATGCAATATTGCTGGCATTAATTTCTTTCTGAAGGTTTTTTTCCCAAATCTCCGGCAAAGGAATTTCACTATTATTGTTCAGATAAACGTTTAAAGGAATCTGATTAAATATGTAAAGTTTATTTTTAATCAGATAAGAATCAAGGTAATTTCCGGCAACACTATATTCATAGATTTCATTAAAGTGTTTATCGAGAGTGATTACCTTTGTGATTTTTTCAATCTCTTGTTCGCCCAGATAAAATTCGGTGTAAATTACTGTCAAGTAATCTTCGGTAAAATGCATTTCAGCAATTCCACCCGAATTATTAGAAGCAAGCCGTTTTGTATAAACGAGATTTAGTTTGTCGCTCCTTGCATCAATAATATTAAGGGCTTTCGGAGATACTGTGAAAATAAAATTATTCTGTGCCTGGACGGTGATTGCTTCTTCAAGATATTCGTTGATGGTATATTGTTGATGTTCCGGCAAGCGCATATCAAATAGATTTTGTTCGACTTTAAAGAGAGTAAAATTATTGCTCTTTCGATAGTCAAGTTCGTAAAGTTTATTTTCCTCGTAGTTTTCTTTGATATACTCACTGATTTCGGATGTATCGCTAAAATAAGACAAATAATAATCTCCAAGCAAGAAATTGTCGCGATAATTGTTATCGGTTGTAAAGATAGTGAGGGCAATAACAAACAATAAGACATAGAGGGGAGCGAAAACAAACTTTTTCTTTAAAGGGTTGAGCGAAACTTGCTCAGTTTTTTGTTGCCTTCGGTAGGCATAGGGTTTTATTCGCTCATAGATATCAGGAATATCGTATTTCTCGGTTCTTAATCTATGTTTCCATTCTTTGAGTTTCATATCATATCTCCTTTTTGATTTTAGAGATTGCTTTTTGATAATTCCAAAAAACCGTTCCTAAAGGTATATCAAGAATTTCGCTGATTTCTTTAAAAGTGTAATTTAAAATAATCCGATAAACGATAATCTCCTTTTCGAGACCGGATAATATATCTAAAGCGAAATCAAGGATTCGGTTTTCGGTAAAGCCTTCGGAGAGAATCAAACTTTCTTGAGGATCAATTATTTCTTCTCGATTCCTTTTCTTCAGGAAATTAATGGTTGTATTCCGAGCAATCCTCGAAATCCAGGCTTGAAAATTGGTTCCGACACGATAATGTTCCAAGTAATTTATTGCTTTCATATAAGTTTCCTGCATCAAATCTTCAATAGTGCTTTGTTCGCGAATGAGGCTATATATGGAAAGATAAACTGATTTCTTGGTTTCTTCATAAATTGTGTCAAAAGCTGTAACGTCGCCTTCCAGGTATTTAATTATAAAATCATCTAATTTTGGATGAACCATTTTTCCTGCCTTCCAAGGCTTTCATAAATATAACAATTGACGGAGCCTTTTTTTTGATTATTATAATACAATTGCTTAAGAAAAGCAATTTAAGGGTTCATTTAAAAATTATTATAATGAATATATAAAAAACCTAAAATAAAATTATTATTATGCTTGCTTTTTAAGGACAAGTATTATATAATAATAATGCGCCGAGAGGCGTACTTATCCCCTACATATAGCAGTGAATAATTACATTATTCACAACATCCCCTTCCTAAAAAATCGAGCCTTACCCGGCTCGATTTTCCTTTTAAAACCCTTTTTTTGATTTTTCCATTCTTTTATGGACTTTTTATTTTGAGAGTGCTATAATAAATATAATTTAAGTTATTCTTTGTTTTGAGGTAGTAATGACTGACAATTTGGTTTTTCAAAATGTTTTTGGAATCACGGTTCGTATGTTTTTAGAAAGTTTTTATATTTCCAAAAAGTTAATCTATAAATTAGAACAAGCAAAAGCGGTGTTTGTTAATCAGAAACTGGCGAATTTTAATTATGTATTAGAGAAAGAAGATATCTTAGTTATTTATCTTGATGAGTTTGAAGAAGAATTAACTATGACCTACGATAATCCGCTTACGATAATTTATGAGGATGAAGATTTGCTTTTGGTCAGAAAACCGCCCGGAATTTTGGTACACCCGGACGGAAAAGACTTTCAAACTCTTGATAATATGGTTGCTCATTATTATCGCGAAATCGGGCTTAAAAGAACGGCGAGGCATGCATATCGGTTAGATTATGATACTGGTGGCTTGCTCTTATATACAAAACATTTTCTAGCTGCGGCTCATATAAATTATCAAATTGAGAACAATAAAATGAGAAAAATCTATTATGCAGTTGTTGAAGGCAAAATGAAAAATAGCCAAGGCGTGATAGATTTAAAGATTGGTAAAAACCGACATCTAAATAATCGTTATCTTGTTTCCGAAAGTGGAAAAAGGGCAATTACCAAATACAAAGTGCTGAAGTCAAGCGAAACGCGGAGTCTTCTGGAAGTAGAAATTGAAACCGGGAGACGACACCAAATACGTGTGCATTTAAAACATCTCGGCCATCCGCTTGTAGGTGATGCTTATTACGGAAAGAAAGGCAAGAGGCTGCTATTAGAGGCTTTTTATCTTTCCTTTTACCATCCACGAATGCAAGAGTTAATGAAGTTTGCATTACCGCTTCCTCCAGAGTTTAAGGTCACGGGTGAATGAAATGCGTATTTTTATAGGAATAAAAATAGAAGATTGTTTGGAGAGAATAATTGAGGTTCAGGATAATTTGAGAAGGCGAGATTATTATGCAAACTACACGCGGTCAGGAAATATCCATCTGACGCTTGCCTTTCTCGGAGAAAAAGGAAATGAAGAAATTAAAAAGTTAGGCGAAACACTGGATCAGATTAATTATAATACATTTGATATTACAATTAATAAATTAACAAATTTAAGGGATATGGTTGTGCTTGAAGTTGAAAAGACAGCACCGCTTTTAGAATTACAGAACATTTTAAGAAAAAAATTATTTTTAGCGGGGTTTTCTTTAGATAAACGCAAATATTATCCTCATATTACTTTAAGCAGAAAAACAAATTTACAAATCGAAGAAGATTTATTGATGAAGGAATGTGTTCAAGAGATTATACTTTTTTCATCGGAAAGAAGAGAAAATGTTCTTACATATCGTCCGCTTCATATCAAGAAACTTTACAAAAACAATCAGGAAGAAGAAAATAAAGGAGAAGAAAATGAGTCAATTTAAAGGCTTTATATCAAGCAATTTTGAAATTAAATTAGCGGATCAAGAATCTGAATTTTTGGAAATCTATAAGCTCCGATATGAGGAATTATTGCTTTGTTATAACAAAGGCAATGCGAATGAAACTGGGCTTTTTATTGACGAATATGACCGTGTCTGCGATCATCTGATTGCTGTTGATTTAAGCAATAATACGATTGCCGGAACTTACCGACTTGTCCGTAAAGAGCATATTAAAGAAATTGGGATGTTTACAACCGAACATGAATTTGATATTTCGAAAATTAAAGATTATGAAATCTTGGAATTAGGAAGAGCTGTAGTCAGAAACGAATACCGAAACGGCGGCGTTATTGCTCTTCTTTGGCGGGGAATCGTTAAATATGTCGCAATTTACGGAATTCGTTTTATGTTTGGCACCGCTTCCTTTTTCGGAATTGATCCAACTCCTTATCGGCATGCGCTATCGAAGATCTATCATAACCATCTTTCGCCGCTTGAGTTTCGGGCGGTGGCCATAAATCACCCGGTCAGACTCAATTATTTCACCCCCGAAGAAATTGATTCCAAACTGGCACGAAAAGAGATTCCGCCGCTAGTGAAGGGTTATATTAACCTTGGCGCTACTTTTGGTGAAGGTGGATTTCTTGATTATGATTTTAACAGCCTCGATGTCTTTACTTTAATTGACATGAATACAGTTAATCAAAGATATTTGGAGCGCTTTTTAAAATAAATTAGCAGCGACAAAATCAGAGATTTTCCTGCAATATAGGTAAAGATATTTCTTTAAAAACAAAAATTATTGCTGATTTTCCATTTTTATACAAATTGTCCGAACAAAATCCCTTTGCTGTTCGTTTTATTATATGGGGGAGCAAGCTTCCGTTTTTGTTCGACCGCAGTAATCAAATTCTGAAATCTATTTTTTGTGAACCGGAGTGGCGATTTTTAATATAAATGAGTATCGTGTCGCGACCTACTGATTTATATTGAGAAGCGTTTTCTGGGGGGAATTTAACGCTATGCAAATCCCAATCCGATTCCAAGTGGGGGATGGAAATGTTGGGGTTAGTACGATTCTCAATATCGTTTCTCACCTATCAGAAAACGATTAACTTAGACCATTTGTTTAAGGAATGCGGTCTTTGGACCGGAAGGAAAAACGGAGGAAGTATCCCCCGTTTTTTTATTTTGTAATTCTCCCTTTCACAAGCACCTTGATTGTCTCATACGGTAAGACGCGATCGACAATCATTTTTAAGATGTTGGTGTCCTTATCGTAGGCATAAATGTCAATGTTTTTCCCGTTTACGGTAATTGCGTCATCACTTTTACTTAGTTCAAAAGGCGCAGGCAATTGGTCAATCACCTCAAGATCAATCGCTTCTACATTACCTTTGTTGGTAATAATAATTTCATATTCAATATCGGAATTTAAAAAGACATGATCGAGCGTTTTCTTTGTACATTCTATTTTTGCATATCTTTGTTTAATATCGAGTTTGTTGGTTGTAAAAGGTTTGATTTCTTTGCTTTGCACGCTTGTGCAATTCCTTAAATCTAAACAAATTTCTTCGACTTTATCGGCGACAACTTGATAGGTGATAACACAGACATCTTTGGGCTTGAGTTCGCTTATTTCAAAGACTAAATTGTTATCGCGAATATTTAATTTGATATCGGCGACAGTGTCGTCAAGGAAGAGATAGCGAAAGCTGTCTTTGATGAAACTTTGATAGTTTAAGTCATCGGTAATGGAAATTTTAGTTGCTTTTGTATTTCCCGGATTGGTGATGATAATACTGTAGGTAATCACATCGCCGGGTTTAAAAAAATCGGTATTTGCGATTTTCTTAGCAAGCAGTTGGACTTCCTGAACGAGTGTATTAACCACATTTGAATGGGTAATGCTTTTTATTTTTAAATTTCCTAAAGCATATGCATAGGCGACAGTAGCTTGGCTTCTCACATTCATACACAGGCCTCCCCCTAACAATATATTAGCAAGTACAAATTTTATGAATAAATATTTTAAGTGCGCCGGAACGGATTTTTGAATTTTGAATATATTTATATAAAAGCGTAAAATAAATATTTTTTCAAATGGAAAATTTGTATAATTGTCATTATCACATTTTTTCATCTATCATACACTATTATTGAAAGGTGGTGTAATAAATGCCTGGTACTATTAATTGCTGTAAACCAATCGATCATTGCTTTGTTCCTGGATTCTCACATATCGGAAGATATGCATTCGTACTGGTCCTATTTATTCTTTTAGTCATTGTCGGGACGGCATATTGGAATTAATATAAAGAGGAGGAAATCCTCTTTTTATAATAGTAACAGGTAAAGTCTATGAATAACGGCAATTTCAATAAAATCTTTTCCGACGCCATGAACCTTTTTAATACTTTTGGGGTATTTAGCCCGCCGCAACCACCGGTAAATCAAAACCTAAATCCGGCCGAAATCCGGCCGCAGTTACCCAGTCTTTCAAATCCAAATTTAAACAATCGCGATATCAAGAAAACAAATGAATATTACCTAAGTAAAATCAAAAATTTTCTTTACAAACAATTTTAAAAAAGGCTTGATTATTGATCTAATCTCGCCTTTTATTTTATTTTTTTTGAGGTATATTTGGGTATTATTTCCAAATAATAATATAGGCAAATGAAAATTACTGAAAAAAACAAATATTTTCCTTGACTTTAAGAAACCACTCTGGTAATATATATAAGGCTTTAGAGAGGCAATGATATGCAAGGTTGCTGACACACACGGAGACGTTGCCATGCCTGTTGTCAGGTAATTTGCATGGAGCCGAGCTACTATTAAATGGATGCAAAGGAGGACCATATGGCAAAAAGTGCGTTAAGAATTAAATTAGTTTCTTACGACCACAGATTGTTAGACCAATCTGCTAAGAAAATTGTCGAAGCAGCGAAGAAGGCCGGTGCTGTTGTTTCCGGACCGATTCCCCTGCCGACAGAAAAAGAGGTATTCACAATAATTCGTTCACCTCATAAACACAAGGATAGTCGTGAACAATTTGAAAGAAGAACTCACAAGAGATTAATCGACATTGTAGAAACAACCCCAAAGACGATGGATGCTTTAATTCATCTGGAAATACCAGCCGGTGTCGACATCATTTTAAAATAATGGGTGTAATAGGAGGTGAAACTCATGGCCAAAGGAATCTTAGGTAAAAAAATAGGAATGACACAGATTTTCTCGACAGACGGTGAATTAATACCGGTTACGGTAGTTGATGTTACACCCAATGTCGTCTTACAAAAGAAAACCGTTGAAACTGACGGTTACGAAGCTGTCCAATTGGGGTATTTGGATAAGCCCACAAGATTAGCTAATAAGCCCGAAATCGGTCACGTTTCGAAGGCAGATACAAATCCTAAGCGCTTCATCAAAGAGATCGCTGGGAATGATATGCATGTCTTTGAAGTCGGCCAAGAGGTAAAAGCAAATATATTTGCTGAAGGCGAAATTGTTGACGTAACCGGAACAAGTAAAGGGAAAGGTTATCAAGGCGTAATTAAACGCTACAATTTCGGAAGAGGTCCCAGTGCGCACGGATCCGGATATCATCGCGGAATCGGTTCGATGGGGGCAGTCGATGCAGCTAAAATTTTTAAGGGTAGAAAAATGCCCGGAAGAATGGGTGGCGAACGTGTGACCGTTCAAAATCTAAAAGTAGAAAAAATTGATTTAGAAAAAAATGTGATGCTGATTAGAGGTAATGTACCAGGCGCTAAAAACTCGTATGTAATCATATCCAATGCGGTTAAAGCGAAAAACCCTGCCATTAACCCCGAAGCGTTGAATTAGAAAGGAGTACAAGATGCCTAGTATCGTAGTATATAACCAATTGGGTGCCGAAGTTGGAAAACTTAATCTCAGCAATAAAGTCTTCGGAGTCGAGCCCAATATGCAAGTGGTATATGAAGTGGTGAATGCCGAACGTGCAGCGATGCGTCAGGGAACACACAAGGTTAAAAGCCGTCATGAAGTTTCCGGCGGTGGCAGAAAACCTTGGCGTCAGAAGGGAACCGGACGTGCTCGTCACGGAAGCATTAGAGCTCCGCAATGGCGCGGTGGTGGTGTGGTTTTCGGACCGACACCGAGAAGTCATCGTGTAAAAGTAAACAGGAAAGTTGTAAAACAGGCGGTAAGAAGTCTTTTATCTGACCGTTTTAAAAATAAAAATTTAGTAGTTCTTGATAAAATCGAACTTGAAGATTTCAAAACTAAAAGTATGATTGCAGTTTTAAATAACTTAAAACTTGAAGGTAAAATTTTGATTGTGACAGCTGAAGGGGATTTTAATCTCTTTACCGCCAGCAGAAACATCCCTAATGTTTATGTTCAAGCGAAGCAACACATCAGCGTGTACGATTTAGTAAATGCCGATGTTTATGTTGCGACAGAGGAAGCCATCAAACAATATGAGGAGGATCTGAAAAAATGAAAAACCCATATGATATTATAATACGTCCTCTTATTACCGAAAAGGCGACCAAACTTGTTGACGAAGGGAAATACACCTTTGAAGTTAAGGCCGGCGTCAATAAGATTGAAGTGAAAAAAGCAATCGAAGAAGTTTTTAAAGTGGATGTCGTAAGTGTGAATATAATCAATGTCAGAAAGAAAGAAAGACGCGTGGGCAAATATAGCGGCTATCGTCCGGCCGTCCGTAAAGCCGTTGTCACCTTACAAAAAGGACAAACACTGGATGTCTTCGAAGTCTAATAATTTAAGGAGGATATCATGGCAATAAAGAAATATAATCCGACCACTAATGGCCGCCGCAATATGACGGTTTTAGCTTATAATGAAATTACGACCGATAAACCCGAAAAGAGTTTACTTGCTCCCTTGAAGAAAAAGGGCGGTCGCAATAACACCGGTAGAATTACTGTTCGGCACCAAGGTGGAGGAAACAAGAGAAAATATCGTATTATTGACTTTAAACGCAATAAGGATGGAATTGTCGGAAGAGTCGCAACGATTGAATATGATCCGAATCGTTCCGCTTTCATTGCTTTGATAAATTATGCCGACGGCGAAAAACGCTATATTCTTGCTCCGAAGGGATTAACCGTAGGCCAAGAAATCTTATCTGGAGACGGTGCCGATATTAAAGTCGGAAACGCTCTGGAATTAAGAAAAATTCCTGTCGGAACATTTGTGCATAACATCGAGCTTAAGCCCGGACATGGCGGTCAATTAGTGCGCGCCGCTGGAACCAGCGCTCAGATTTTAAGTCGCGAAGATAAATATGTCATTATTCGTCTTACCAGCGGTGAAGTCAGAAGAATTCTGAGTAATTGCCGTGCAACAATCGGTGAAGTCGGAAATTCTGATCATGAATTGGTCAATATCGGTAAAGCCGGCAGAAACCGGAAACGTGGCATTCGTCCGACAGTTCGCGGTTCCGCAATGAACCCGGTAGACCACCCGCATGGAGGTGGTGAAGGTCGGGCACCAATCGGACGCAAAGCTCCGATGACCCCCTGGGGCAAGATTGCTATGGGTGTGAAAACTCGAAACGCTAAGAAGAAGTCATCTAACTTAATCGTTAGACGTCGCACACGCAATTAGAAAGGAGAACAAATATGGCACGCTCACTTAAAAAAGGTCCATTTTGTGATGAACATTTGATGAAAAAAGTTATGGCTCAGGCTGACTCTCCAAATAAGAAAGTCATTCAAACCTGGTCCAGACGTTCTACAATTTTCCCTGAATTTATTGGTCATACTATTGCCGTTCATAATGGCAGACAACATGTTCCGGTCTATATAACTGAAGATATGGTTGGTCATAAACTTGGCGAATTCGCTCCGACCAGAACCTATCGCGGACACGGAAAAGATAAAAAGGCACAGAGGAAATAGGAGGATAGTATGCAAGCAAAAGCAATAGCAAGAACTGTTCGTATAGCTCCGCGGAAGGTGCGTTTGGTTGTCGATTTGATTCGGGGAAAGAAGCTTTCCGAAGCGGCTGCGATTCTTCGTCTGACTCCGAAAGCTTCAAGCGTTGTAGTTGAAAAGGTATTAAAATCCGCTGCAGCAAACGCAGTGAATAATTATGATATGGATCAAGACACACTCTTTGTAAAAGAGGCGTATGTCAACGAAGGTCCGACATTAAAAAGATATCAACCAAGAGCAAAAGGTAGTGCTGGTTCGATTTTGAAAAGAACAAGCCACATCACGATTGTTCTTGAGGAAAGAAAGTAAGGAGGAACTCATGGGACAAAAAGTTAGCCCGATAGGCTTTAGATTAGGAATCATCCGCGATTGGGATTCCAAATGGTATGCAAGTAAAAGAGAAGTTCCTGCGCTTTTACATGAAGATCTGAAAATTCGTCAATACATTGAAGAATTTTATAAAAAAGCATATGTGTCAAAAGTTGAAATTGAAAGAACCAAGACCAAAATTATGCTGACTATCTATACAGCAAAACCGGGTGTCGTTATTGGCCGCGAAGGAAGCATTAAAAACCAAGTAGTACAGTATTTGGAAAAATTGACTGGCAAAACCGTGTTTTTGACTGTTGCAGAAATTAGAAATCCAGATTTGGATGCGACTTTAGTTGCCAGAAACATTGCTGAACAGCTTGAAAATCGTGCTTCTTTCAGACGTGTTCAAAAGATGGCAATCCAAAGAGCTATGAGAGCTGGGGGCAAGGGAATTAAAACTCTTGTGTCAGGCCGACTCGGCGGCGCAGAAATGGCGCGCAGCGAAGGTTATAACGAAGGAACAGTTCCTTTGCATACCTTAAGAGCCGATATTGATTACGCCATAGCCGAAGCGCTTACGACTTATGGTAAACTTGGCGTAAAAGTCTGGATTTACAAAGGAGAAGTCCTGCCTGCGAAAAAGGCTAAGAAGGAGGAAGAATAATTATGTTGATGCCGAAAAGAACAAAATATCGTCGTCCTCATCGCGTTAGCTATGAAGGAAAAGCCAAAGGCGCGAAGACACTTAATTTCGGCGAATACGGCCTTCAAGCTTTGGATGGCGCTTGGATTACTTCTCAACAAATCGAAGCTGCTCGTATTGCCATGACTCGTTATATGAAACGTGTCGGTAACGTCTATATTCGAATTTTCCCGCATATGGCTAAAACTAAAAAGCCTTTGGAAGTTCGGATGGGTGGAGGTAAAGGATCGCCCGAGGGCTTTGTTGCGGTAGTAAAAAAGGGAACAATTATGTTTGAACTCGGTGGCGTTGATGAAGAAATTGCTCGTGAAGCGCTTCGTCTTGCATCTCATAAATTGCCGGTTAAAACAAAAGTGATTGTAAAAGAAAGTGGTGAATAATAATGGCAAAAAAAGTTAAAAAAATTAGCGCCGTTGAAAAAGTGGTTAGAGAGTCGGAAACCGACAAAATCAGAAAATTAGATGACACCACAATTGAAAAGAATATTCGTGAATTAAAGCAAGAATTATTCAATTTGCGTTTTCAGGCTGCAGTCGGAAAATTGGAAAATACTGCTCAAATCGGTAAAACGAAAAAACAGATTGCCAGGATGAAAACCGTTCTGACTGAACGCAAGAATGCTCTAAATTAGGAGGCAAATAATGGAAAGAAATACAAGAAAAGTCCATATCGGTAAAGTTGTTTCCGATAAAGCTGATAAAACAATCAAAGTAGCGATAACTACTTATCGGCGTCATCCCTTATATGGGAAACGGTTAAAATTTACAAGGAAATTGACTGCTCATGACGAAAATAACGAAGCCAGAGTCGGTGATATCGTAAAGGTAATGGAAACAAGACCGTTATCTAAGACCAAACATTACAGGCTGTTAGAAATCCTTGGGCACGCCAATAACGCGTAAAGGAGGAAAATTGTTATGATACAACAAGAAACCAGACTAAAAGTCGCCGATAATTCGGGAGCCAAAGAAATCCTCACAATTAAGGTTCTTGGCGGAACATCCCGTCGTTATGCCAATATTGGTGATGTCATTGTCGCAACGGTCAAATCAGCCGTTCCCGGCAGTGCTGTTAAAAAAGGCGAGATTGTAAAAGCGGTAATCGTCCGGACCAAAACCGGTTTGAGAAGAAGCGACGGCACTTATATTAAATTTGATGATAATGCTGCCGTTCTGATTCGCGAAGATAAGACTCCGCGCGGAACCAGAATTTTCGGTCCTGTCGCTCGGGAATTGCGCGAAAAACAATATATGAAAATTATCTCGTTGGCTCCTGAGGTTCTATAAGGAGGATCATATGAAAATTAAAAAAGGTGATACAGTAAAAGTAATTGCGGGAGATAGCAAAGGTAAAACCGGTAAGGTCTTACATGTTCTCGCAAAGAAGAATCGTGTTATTGTTGAGGGTGTAAACATTGTATCTCGACACCAAAGACCGTCCAATGCGCATCCGGATGGCGGTATTATTAAAAAAGAAGCTCCGATTCACATTTCTAATGTGCAACTCGTTGACCCGGAAACAAACGAAGCAACCAAAGTTGGTTATAAGTTTGATGATGGTAAAAAACTCCGCTATGCTAAGAAATCCGGAAAAGCGTTGGATAAGTAGGAGGAATAAACTATGAACCGTGTTCTAAAAGAATATATGGAAAATGTCAGACCGGCATTGATGAAGAAATTCTCATATACATCAATCATGCAAGTACCGAAAATTGAGAAGATTGTTGTGAATATGGGAGTAGGCGATGCGATTCAAAATTCTAAACTTTTGGATGCCGCAGTCGAAGACCTTACTCAAATCACCGGACAAAGGCCGGTAGTTACTAAAGCCAAGAAATCAATTGCAAACTTTAAATTACGTCAAAATGTTGCGATTGGATGCAAAGTCACTCTCCGCGGGGAAAGAATGTATCATTTCTTTGATAAACTTATCTCCATCGCTCTTCCGCGCGTTAGGGACTTCAGAGGCCTTAGTAAGGATTCCTTTGATGGCCGTGGAAATTACACTATTGGCATTAAGGAGCAATTAATTTTCCCCGAAATCAATTATGACAAAGTTCTGAAGATTCGCGGCATGGACATTGTAATTGTTACCACTGCCAAAACCGACGAGGAAGGCCGTGAACTCTTGAGTTTACTGGGCTTGCCTTTTAGGAAACAGTAAAGGAGTAAAACTATGGCTAAAAAATCATTAAGAATCAAAACCCAAAGAAAAGCGAAATTCAAAGTTCGCACATATACTCGTTGCGAGCGTTGTGGAAGACCGCACGCCGTATTGCGTAAATTTAAATTATGCCGTATCTGCTTTAGAGAACTAGCGCACAAGGGCCAAATCCCGGGCGTTACTAAAGCTAGCTGGTAATTTATATTGGAAGGAGGCCATCTAAATGGTAATGACTGATCCAATTGCTGATATGCTTACACGTATTCGTAATGCCAATCAAAGAAAGCATGAATATGTCGAGATTCCAGCATCTAAACTTATGTATGAAATATTAAAAGTGATTAAAAACGAAGGTTACATCTATGATGTCGAGTTCATCCCCAATGATAAACAAGGCATTTTGAAGGTAACACTGAAATATACTGAGCAAAAAGACAGAGTAATCAAGGGGTTAAAGAGAATTTCCAAGCCCGGACTCAGAATTTATGCGAAAGCGGCGGAAATGCCTAAGGTATTAAACGGCTTAGGTATTGCCATTGTATCTACATCAAACGGAGTCATGACTGACAGCGAAGCCCGGAAACTTAATATCGGTGGCGAAGTCCTGGCCTATGTTTGGTAGTAAGGAGGAAGAATATGTCACGAATCGGAAATAAATCTATTAAGCTGGAACAAGGCGTAACGGTAACCGTCAGCCCCGATAATCTGGTAGAAGTAAAAGGTCCGAAAGGGACGATTTCCTATACTTTTCATAAGGACATCAAGGTTGAAGTTGAGGGCGATGAAGTAAAAGTCATTCGTCCGAGCGACTCAATCCAACATCGTGAGTTGCACGGAACCACAAGGTCGCTCCTTGACAATATGGTTCAAGGTGTAACCGCAGGTTTTTTGAAAATCCTGGAGATTCACGGAACCGGATATCGGGCTACTTTAAGAGGAAATACTCTGGTGGTTAATGCCGGTTATTCTCAACCGAGAGAACTGGCGATTCCGGAAGGAATTACTGTTAATGTTCCGACCCCAACAGAAATCCAAGTGAGCGGCATTGACCGTCAGGCTGTTGGTCAGTTTGCGGCAGAAATCAGAAGTATCAGAAAGCCGGAACCTTATCTCGGTAAGGGTATCAGGTATCGAGGCGAAGTCGTACGCCGCAAAGAAGGAAAGAAAGCTAAGTAAGAAGGAGACGAAAAGGAAATGATTAATAAAAAATCTCGTAATGATGCTCGTATACTCCGTCATTTGCGAATCAGACAAAAAATCCAAGGCACGTCTTCTAAACCGCGATTGAGTGTGTTCCGTTCTAATTCCCACATTTATGCTCAAGTGATAGATGACGAAAAAGGCATCACTTTGGTAAGTGCATCCAGCATTGACAAAGAATTAAAATTAGAAAAGGGCTCGAATATCGAGGCTGCTAAACAAGTTGGGGCCTTGGTTTCGAAGCGAGCTTTGGAAAAGAAAATTGAGAATGTGGTTTTTGACCGCGGCGGATATTTATTCCACGGCCGAGTCAAAGCGTTGGCTGATGCCGCCAGAGCCGCAGGCTTGAAGTTCTAGGAGGATATAAGAATGCGTCAAGATAAAAGAAAAAGAAATTTTCAAGTTCAAGAAAAGCAATTTGAAGAAAGAGTAGTTAGTATAAATCATATTGCAAAGGTTGTTAAAGGCGGTCGTCGTTATCGTTTTAACGCCGTTGTCGTCGTTGGCGACAAAAAAGGAAGAGTCGGAATGGGAACCGGAAAGGCAATTGAAATTCCCGATGCCATCAAAAAGGCGGTTGAGGATGCGAAAAAGAATCTGATCAAGGTTCCTGTAATTAACGGGACAATTCCTCACGAAATTACCGGCGTTCATGGTGCCGGGCGAGTATTCTTAAAGCCTGCTGTTCAAGGAACGGGAGTTATTGCCGGCGGACCGGTCCGTGCGGTTGTGGAACTGGCCGGAATTGAAAACATTGTTTCTAAATCTTTGGGTTCAAATACTCCGGTAAATATTGTCAGAGCCACAATTAACGGCTTAAATGAACTCAGAACTGTTGAAGATGTTGCCTTGCTTAGAGATAAGAAACCTGAGGAGATAATAGGATAGTATGAAAGAAAAGTACATAACTATTAAACTGAAGAAAAGTCCGATTGGACGTAAACCTAATCAAGTGAAAACATTGAAAGCTCTAGGCTTAACCAAGATTAATCAGGAAGTAAAACGCCCTGATAATGAAGCTGTTCGAGGAATGATTGCTACTGTCAGTCATTTAATCGAAGTATTATAGGAGGCGCATATGAAATTACATGAATTACAACCGGTTCCAGGTGCGAGAAAAACGCGGAAACGTGTCGGCCGCGGAACGGGCAGCGGAATGGGAAAGACCAGCACTCGCGGACATAAAGGTCAAAATTCTAGAAGCGGTGGCGGTGTCAGACTCGGTTTCGAAGGTGGCCAAACCCCTTTATTCAAGAGATTGCCCAAACGCGGATTCACTAACATTAACCGCGTTGAATATAATATAGTTAATCTAGAACAGTTGAATGATTTCAAAGAGGGAACAAAGGTTGATTCTAAAAAACTAGTTAAAAAAGGCTTAATCAAAGAAAATAACAAAAAGATTAAGATTTTAGGAAATGGCAAACTGAATGTAAAATTAACTGTTGTCGCACACAAGTTTTCTAAATCAGCTGAAAAAGGGATTCTCGAGGCTGGTGGAACAATCGAGGTGATTTAAATGGCAATCAAAAACAAGAAAGTAATATTAAGTGTTCTGTATACGGCCTTAATTTTGCTTATCTGGCGACTTGCTTATCACATCCAAATCCCATTACTTGACAGAACTTTAATTACTTCAAGAGAATCGATGTTCGGCTTTTTGGATGTATTTAGCGGCGGCGCCCTATCCAACTATTCAATTGTTGCTTTGGGTGTTTCCCCCTACATTACCGCATCCATTGTCGTTAACTTATTACAAATGGACATCGTGCCGGCCTTTAAAGAATGGGCTGAAGAAGGGGAAGTCGGAAAGAAAAAGCTTAATCAGGTTACCAGATATCTGGCCCTGGCTCTTGCTTTTATTCAAGCGCTGACCATCACTTTGGGTATTACTGCTTATTATGGCGGCGATATCTTCCAAATCGGTGTTGAGGTCAATGCGTTTGGTTATGTCTTTCTCGCTCTCATTATGACTGCCGGAACTGCATTTGTTTTATGGCTTGCGGAAAAGATTACAATGAAAGGAATCGGTAACGGGACTTCGATGTTTATCGTCGCTGGTATCGTTGCAGGGTTCCCGACTATGATTAACGACCTTCTCAAACTATATATCCTTAATCCTGAGGGTAATTCCGTGGGTGATATTTTTATCTTTTTCGGCGTAATATTAATATTGATATTGATTATTGTTGGCATTGTCTTTATGGAAGCAGCCCAAAGAAAAATACCGATTCAGTATGCGAATCGTCCTGCATCCGCTCAATTCCGCGGTCGCTCCGATTCCAACATTCCGATTAAACTGAATTCGGCTTCCGTAATTCCAGTTATTTTTGCCAGTACATTAATGAGTTTGCCGACAACGGTTGTTAACTTCTTAGACCCAACCCCGGTAACTTATTGGATCAATCAAATCTTTAATTATACCGAACCAATCGGGTTTGCGGTATATATCATTTTAATTTTCATCTTCTCGTTCTTCTATTCATTCTTACAAATGAATCCGGAAAAGATTTCCGAGAATTTACAGAAGCAAAACGCTTATGTGCCCGGAATCAGACCGGGAGCGGAAACTGCATCCTATATTTCTCGGGTTTTGTTTAAAATAACCATTATCGGCGCAACTTATCTCTCGCTTGTTGCTTCGATTCCGATTATTATGGGTTATATTTTTGAACTTCCGGCTACGGTTAGGCTTGGCGGAACCAGCTTAATCATTGTTGTCGGTGTTGCTATTGAGACAGCAAAACAACTGAAGACCCAAAGTCAAGAAAGACAATATCGGGGCTTCATGGATTGATTGAGGTAATATGCGATTATTGATAATGGGTCCACCGGGAGCCGGAAAAGGCTCTCAGGCGGAACTAATTAAAAAGCATTTTTCGTTTCCCCATATTTCAACCGGAGATATGTTTCGGGAAGCAATTGCCAAGAAAACACCGACGGGACTTCTTGCAAAGTCATACATTGATAAAGGCGAGCTTGTCCCCGATGAAGTTACGATTGAACTGGTTCGCGGAAGGCTTCAGGAACCGGATGCTGAACAAGGCTTCCTTCTTGACGGCTTTCCCAGAACCATTATCCAAGCTGATATGTTAGAAGAAATATTAAAAGAAAACCAAATTAGGATTGATCTTGTTATTAATTTGGTTGTAGAAGATGAGGTTTTAATTAAAAGAATATCCGGTCGTCGCATCTGCAAATCCTGCGGAGCTACTTATCATGTTGAAACGAAGAAGCCGAAAGTGATTGATAGATGTGATGAATGTCAAGGAGAATTGTTCCAACGCGCCGATGATAACGAAGAAACGGTTAAGAATCGGCTTGACGTTTATTACCGGCAAACGGAACCTTTACTTTCCTATTATCGAAAGAAAGGTTTACTGAAAAATATTGATGGAGAAGGAAGCATTGAGGCAATCTTTGCTGAGATTAAAGCGATTTTGGGAGGAATTTAATGATTTCAATTAAAAGTCAAAGGGAAATCGAGTTGATGAAAGAAGCCGGTAGAATTGTCGCTCTGGCATTTAAAAAGATTGAAGAGGCGATCAAACCCGGAATATCAACCTATGACTTGGATAAAATCGCCGAAGAAACGATTCGGGAGCATGATGCCACACCATCTTTTAAGGGCTATAACGGCTTCCCTGGATCGATATGTGCTTCCATAAATAATGTCGTTATTCACGGCATACCAAGTAAGGAAATTATTTTAAAACATGGTGATATTATTTCTATAGATATCGGTGCATGTTACAAAGGCTATCACGGCGACAGCGCTAAAACCTTTGCTGTCGGCGAAATCAGCGAAGCAAGAAAGAAGCTTCTTGAAGTGACTGAACAAGCACTGTATGCCGGGCTTGCCTTCGCCAAACCTGCTAACCGATTATCCGATATTTCGCATGCAATCGAACAATATGTTATAAATAATGGTTTTAGCGTTGTTAAAGACTTCACCGGACACGGAGTCGGTCGTAAACTTCATGAAGATCCGATGATCCCCAATTTCGGTAGCCCCGGTTTCGGTCCCGTTTTAAAACCGGGTATGACTTTGGCTATCGAACCGATGGTAAATATGGGAAGCTTTGAAGTTGAAATTCTAGATGACGACTGGACAACGGTGACACGGGACGGATCTGATTCGGCTCATTTTGAACACACCATTGTGATTACGGATACCGGATATAACATCTTAACAAAGGAGGGCGAGTGAATGTCAAAAGGCGATACTATAGAAGTAAGAGGGACAGTTACAGAAGTCCTTCCCAATACGATCTTTAGGGTCACATTGGAGAACGGGCATCAAATTTTGGCTCACGTTTCTGGTAAAATTCGTATGAATTTCATAACCATTTTACCAGGTGATAAAGTAACTGTTGAACTTTCACCATATGATTTAACACGTGGCCGCATTACTTATCGTCATAAGTAATTTTCCGAAATAAAGGAGGAAATATAATGAAGGTTAGACCATCAGTAAAACCAATTTGTGATCAATGCAAAGTGATTAAACGTCACGGAAAAGTTATGGTTATTTGTAAAAATCCAAAACATAAACAAAAACAAGGATAATCAGGAGGTGCAAAAATGGCACGTATAGCAGGCGTAGATATTCCTAGAGATAAACATATAGATATAGCACTAACATATATTTACGGTATCGGGCGACCCACTGCAATCAAGATTTGCGAAAATGCCAAAGTCGATACTGAAAAAAGAGTTAGAGATTTAACCGAAGAAGAACTTGCGGCTATTCGTCGTGAAGTTACCGGATATAAAGTGGAGGGTGATTTGCGTCGTGAAGTCGCAATGAATATCAAAACATTAATGGAGATTGGCAGTTATCGCGGTATCCGTCATCGGAGAGGTCTTCCTGTCCGGGGTCAAAACACCAGATGCAATGCCCGTACACGCAAGGGCAAAGCTAAAACAGTTGCCAATAAGAGAAAATAATAAAAGGAGATTGAAATTATGGCACGTAAAACAAGAAAACGCAGAGTCAGAAAGAATATACCTAATGGCGTGGCTCATATTCATTCTACTTTTAATAATACGATTGTTACGATTACCGATTCGGCCGGTAATGCGATTGCATGGAGCAGTGCCGGTGCATTAGGTTTCAAAGGAAGTAAAAAGTCTACTCCCTTCGCAGCCGGAATGGCTTCAGAAGCAGCCGCAAAGGCCGCCTTGGAAAGTGGAATGGTAAAGGTAGAGGTATCAGTTAAGGGCCCGGGTCCCGGACGCGAAGCAGCAATTCGCTCTTTGCAGGTTGCAGGGTTGGAAATTACATCGATTAAAGATGTCACTCCGATTCCTCATAATGGTTGCAGGCCGCCGAAGAGACCTCGCGGTTAATACCGGGGATTAGTAAAGGAGGAAACGAATGAGAAAATTTGAATTCATCAAACCTCAAACAAGCGTTGAATATAAAGAAGGCGATAACTACGGTAGGTTTGTCATCACACCCTTAGAAAGGGGGTATGGCATCACCCTTGGTAATGCTTTACGGAGAGTTTTGCTTTCTTCTATGCCGGGAGTCGCGATTGTAGCCGTAGAAATCGAAGGTGTTGAACACGAATTCATGGCAATTGACGGCATTCTTGAGGATGTTACAGAAATTATTTTGAATCTGAAGAATGTTCATATGACAATTGCGGAAGAGGAATTGTTTAAAGCAATACCTAATGAAAACCCGGAATTGTTTGAGTTGTCGATTGATGTGGAGGGGGAACGGGTCGTTACTGCTGGCGACTTAGAAAAGAGCAGCGAATTGATCATCGTGAATCCGGAACAAGTAATTGCAACTCTGGAAAAGAACGCCCGATTCAAAGCCAGATTCTTTGCAAGACGCGGAATCGGATATGTCAGCGCCGAAGAAAATAAAATTTTCTGTAAAGATAAAGCGGGTAATATCATAATTAGCCGTATCGCTGTCGACGCTATTTATACACCGATTTCGAAAGTCAAATACGATGTTGAAAAAACAAGAGTTGACGAAAATGTCGATTATGATAAATTGACATTGGAAGTTTGGACAAACAAAGTCATCAGCCCTGTTGATGCCGTCTCGCTTGCTTCCAAATTCTTAATCCAACATTTTGATGTCATCTCGCAGTTGAATGAATATATCAACGAACAAGATTATATGTATGAACGTGAAGAGAAAGTCCAGAACAAAAAGCTTGAAAAGAAAATTGAAGATCTTGACTTATCAGTGCGTTCTTATAACTGTCTGAAACGGGCCGGTATCAACACTGTCGGCGAACTGACCCAAAAAACTGAAGAAGAAATGATGAGAGTTCGGAATCTGGGTCGAAAATCCCTAAAAGAAGTTGTCACAAAACTACGCGAGATTGGATTGGACCTACGTCGTTCCTATGATACCGATTATGATTATTCGGAAGATACAGAGGATGACGCCGACATTTCATCCGAAGATTTGGATTAATATTTCCTAAAAGGAGGATTCTATAATGGCATTAGGATATAGCAAATTAGGCCGTAACAGCGCCCAACGCAAAGCATTGCTTAGAGATTTGCTGACCGATTTGATCATTTATGAACGGATTGAAACAACGCTTACAAAAGCAAAAGAATTAAAACGACTTGCCGACAAAATGGTGACATTAGGTAAGGCTAACACTCTTTCTGCACGCGTTCGAGCTGCAAAAATGGTCAGATTTGAACATACAGATGAAAGCAAAGAACAATTCGCCATTCAAAAACTATTTTCTGAGATTGCGGAAAAATATAAAGATCGCAACGGCGGTTATACCCGCGTCTTAAAAACGGGTCCGCGTCGGGGTGATTCCGCACCAATGGCGATTATTGAATTTGTTTAAAGAAAATCCCCTAATTTAAGGGGATTTATTTTTTCGTCTTTTTTATTCATCAAAGAAAAAGACTTCCTCGATTTGTTTATTAAAAACTTTTGAGATATCGTATGCGAGTTTTAAAGAAGGCATATATTTACAATTTTCCAAATGAGTAATAGTTTCTCGTCTGACATTTACTTTTTTTGCTAGTTCTTCTTGCGACAAATTTAGTTCAGCTCTTAATACTTTAATTTTGTTGGAAAATTTCACTTAAATATCTCCCTTTTTGTAAAATCGAGAATACAAAATCATAAAGAGTAACGAGCCTAGTATTTGAATGATAGCAATAGCGCTTAATGTTACCCGAAAATCTAATAAATCATTTAAAGAATAATTTTTATTGCTTAGAGTAAAAATTGCTAAGGTAATAAAGGCCAAAGTAATGAGCATTGACATTGAAATATAAGAATAAAATCCTGCTTTAAGGATTATTTTTGTTGTAAATTCATCTTGAACTAACTTTTTGTTTCTATAATGGAAAACAAAAAGGGCAATTAAAGTAATCAAGCAAACAATCATAAAAGCAAGGGAAAACATTTTCCAGCCAAATATTAGATTACTATCAAAATTGAAAACAATACTTAGATAAATAGATGACAAAGCAGAGCAAAGAACCAAAGTAATAAATATTTGAATCGGGTTAATCAGTTTTTTCATTTTCAACCTCCTGTTATTTATGTTATAAAATTATAACAATATATTATAAATTTATAACACATTTTAGTATATGTCAAGTGTTTTATTAAATTGATTAAAAAAAATAAAATCTTTTTATTATTATTTCCTGTTTGACTTTACTAACAAAGTATGGAATTCTTGCAAAAGAACGGTAAAAGTGGTAAAATAATTAAATATATGAGGTAATTTCTTATGAAGAAAGCGGACATCATAACAATAGCAATCGTATTCTTAATTTCCTTAAGTTTTTATATATTTTATATTACAACTTATCGCATTAAGGGCGATGTTGAAATATTGGTTTATTATCAAGGAGAAATCATTTACCAAACCGATTGGGAGGAAGATTTAGATTTGGTACTTGCCATTGGTTCAGAAGATTACTGGACCGAAGAACATAAGGAAGAACACGGCGTTGATGAAGTTATTCATGTCGACAACGATATCCTCAACATTGTGCAAATTACCGGCCGAGAAATAAATATGATTGAAGCAAATTGTAAAAATAAATATTGTCTGGAAATGAATATTACCAGAAAATTATCCACCGCCATTATTTGTACAAACGGAGTTGTAGTAATGCTTTCTGTTAGCGAATATGGTGGAACAATCAGCGGAGGCATAATATGGTGGAAGTGAAAAACTTGAATTTTGCTTATAAAAAAGGACAGAAAGTCATTGACTCTTTAACGCTGAAAATTAAGAAAGGTGAATTTGTTACGATTTTGGGTCATAACGGCAGCGGCAAGTCCACACTTGCGAAACTATTGGTCGGGCTGCTTAAGGCCGATTCGGGCGAAATCTATTTAGATGGTGAAATCTTAACTGAAGAAACCGTTGATAAGCTTCGCGGCAAAATTGGGATTGTTTTTCAAAATCCCGATAATCAATTTGTCGGCGTAACCGTGAGAGACGATATTGCTTTCGGTCTTGAGAATCGTTGTTATCCGCAGGAAGAAATGTTGGAGTTGGTCAAAAAATATTCGCAACTGGTAAATATGGAAAGATTTCTGGAATATAATCCAGAAAACCTGTCCGGAGGCGAAAAGCAAAGAGTCGCCATTGCCGGCATTTTAGCTTATAATCCTGACATTATTATTTTTGATGAGTCAACTTCTATGCTTGACCCCAAAGGTGTTCGCGAAGTAAATGAAGTAATCAATCGCCTTAAAGGAACAAAAACGATTATTCTAATCACTCATAATTTACGTGAAGCAATAAACTCAGACAGGGTTATTGTGATGAATGAAGGCCAAATTGTTTTAAATGATGTTCCCGAAAAAGTTTTTAGAGAAAAGGAAATCCTAAAAGCAAGCCGGTTGGATATACTTGAAAGTATGAAAATTATTGAATTACTTGAAGAAATAGATTTGAATAAGAAAAAAGAATTAGAGGAATTTTTATGGGAATTAACTTTTCAAAAGTGAATTTTTCCTATCAAACGCCGAAGAAAAAGCGCGCAATAATCTATAATCTACTAGATATAAATTTAAATATCGGAGAAAAAGATGAATTTATCGCGATTGTCGGACATACTGGAAGCGGTAAATCCACGCTTGTCCAGTTAATGAATGCATTATTGCTTCCTTTGGACGGAAAGTTAGAAATTCTTGGGACTGAAATTAAGAAAAAGACAATTTTAAAACCGATTAGGAAAAGAGTCGGTTTAGTTTTTCAATTTCCAGAATATCAAATCTTTGAAGAAACCGTGCTTAAGGATATTGCTTTTGGTCCAAAAAACTTTGGAGTTGTAAGTCCTGAAGCGAGAGCCAGAGAGGTTGCGGAAATGATGGATATTGCAGATTTGCTTGAACGGAGTCCCTTTACCCTTTCAGGCGGCCAGCTTCGAAAGGTTGCAATCAGCGGCATTCTCGCAAGTGATCCCGATATTTTAATTCTTGATGAACCGACAGTAGGCCTTGATCCTTTCGCAAAAGCGGAACTGCTCGGATTATTGGAAAAACTAAACAAAGAATACAGAAAAACTATTATCATTATCACCCATGATATGGGTGTAGTTTCAAACTATGCGAAAAGGGTAATCGTTTTAAAAGAGGGGTCGATTGTTTACGACGGCGACAAAAAGGGACTTTTTGAAAAAGAAGATTTACTTAAAAAATATGATTTAGATTATCCGGAAACTGTAGAGCTTTTAAAAGCAGTTAAGGAACACTTTAAAATTGATATCGATGTCAACAAGCATAGTATTGGAGAAGCGTATCAAGAAATAATCAGGGCATTTGGTGAGAAGGATGAACACTAATCTGGTATTCGGGCAATATTATCACACTGATTCTTGGCTCCATCGTCTTGACCCAAGAACAAAACTCTTGGGAACAATCTTTCTGATTATAACTTTATTTTTATTAGAAAACACGCTTCTGATTGCTTCGGCCTTTTTTGGAACTTTAATTTTGATTCTTTCCAGTAAAATTCCGATTTCAAAATTTCTCCGCAGTTTGAAAATGATGACAACTTTACTTTTGATAACTGTGTTTTTTCAAGTGTTTTTTAATCGCGGTAATGTTTTGGTAGAGTTTAAGTTTACTTTAACAGTAATAAATCTCTTAATAATAATTTTCTTACTAGTACTTTTCTTGCTTTCGCGGAAAGTAATTATTCGCCATCGCTTTTTTCTTTTTTTGCTTTTAGTTATCGTTAGTTTTTATTTACAGACCATTGTTACTTCCGGCAAGGTTTTAGCAAATTATTCTGTTGGTCTTTATGAAGATGGTTTGTATTTAGCTTTAAAGATTGTGATCAGAATCATTACTTTGATTTTGCTTTCAAGCTTACTTACTTTAACGACAAAACCGGCGGATTTAAATACCGGAATGGAACGCTTAGCAAAGCCTTTGAAACATATTGGAATAAAGGTTAGCATCTTATCGATGATGATCTCGATTGCTTTAAGATTTATTCCGACTTTAATCAATGAAGCGGGAAGGATTTTAAAAGCGCAAGCATCCCGAGGAATTGATTTTAAAGAAGGTAAGTTTACGGAAAAGATAACCCAGATTATTTCGCTTTTGGTACCGATGTTTGTAATTTCTTACCGACGGGCTTATGAGCTTGCGGATGCGATGGAAGCCAGAGGTTATATTCCGGATGCGGAAAGGACAAGCATCAGTTTGTTGAAGTATAAAGCAAGAGACTATTTAACTATCCTTTTTATCCTAGCTTTCTTTGCTACAATTGTTGTATTGAAAGTGATGGATTATGCGATTTAAATGTATCTGTGCTTATGACGGAAGTCAATTTCATGGGTTTCAGATGCAGAAGACCTTAAGAACAGTCCAGGAAGAAATTGAAGCTGTGCTTCTTATTATCAATAAAAAGAAAACAAAAATTTATGCTTCCGGAAGAACAGATACTGGTGTCCATGCCTTAAATCAAGTATTTCATTTTGATAGTAGCATTGAAATGGCGCCGGAAAACATGAAAAACGCGTTAAATTCACGTTTGCCGAAAGATATTTATATTAAAGAAGTAGAAATTGTAGACAAAAGCTTTCATGCGCGGTTTAAAGCGAAAGCAAAGGAATATCATTACCTAATCGATTACGGACAATATAACCCTTTAAATAGGAATTATCGATATTATTGTACTTATAGAAATGTTGATTGGGAGCTATTTAAAGAAGCTTTGTTGATATTTAAAGGCCGCCATGATTTTCGTTCTTTTACTAAAAACAAAACCCTAACAAATACTGTCAGGGAAATTTATGAAATAGATTTTGAAACTGAAGGGACGTTAATTACTGTTAAGATGGTGGGCAATGGTTTTATGCACCATATGGTCCGAATTTTAATTGCTATGTCATTGGAAGTGGCCAGGGGTAAAATATCGATTGCTGATTTAAAGCTGATTCTGGCTCAAAAAAACCGCCGATTAGCTCCGAAAATTGTCCCACCAACAGGACTTTATCTATATTGGGTTTATTATTCATAATAAAAGTGTGCCGAAGCACACTTTTTAATTATCAACCGCCTTTTTTACATATCTCTTTCTTATTTTTACTATCAACAAAACAATTGTAAGAATTAATATATTAAATAGAACAACGGTTGCACCGATAGGTAAAACAAGTTCAAATGAAACATAGAAGCCAAGAACAATCGAGATTTCGCTAAAAATGATTGCTGTCGTAATGGTTTGTTTAAAAGAATTTCCGAAAAGAATTGAGGTTGCAACAGGAACGATTAAAAGTGAGGAGATTAAGAGGACGCCGACCAAGTCCATAAAGACGGAAATTACAATCGCAAGGATAATCGTAATTGCAAGCTGTAATAAGCGAACATTGATGCCCGACACTTTCGCATAAACCTCATCAAAACAAAGGGTAACAATTTGTTTGTAAAACAACACAGCAAATACCAAAATCATTGCAGAAGTAATAAGGATGATCAGAACATCGTTTTTATCGACGCTCATGATTGAACCGAAAAGCAGGCTGGTCGTATAAGAAGTTGAAATTCCGGGCGTGAGAGAAATAAATAGTCCGCTTAGGGCGACTCCCAAACTTAAAAGAATCGTCATTGATAACTCTTTGTAGTTTTTATAAAATCCTCTTAACATTTCGATAATGAAGGTTCCGATAATACTGAATAAGATGCCCATATAAATCGGATTGATTTTAATTATGGAGGGATTAATTAATTTGGAAAGAAAGACCCCGGTTGTTACACCCGCAAGCGAGAAATGGCTTAAAGTGTCAGCGATAAACGAAAGCCTGCGGATAATTACAACCGATCCAGTCAAAGGTGCTATGAAACCGATGCAGATACCGGCAATCAAAGCATATCTTAAAGGTTCAAAATCAATCAGAGATTCAAAAAAACCTGGTGTCGTTAAAAACATTTCTTCACCTACTTATATATGCGATAGTCCCCAACTTCATTTAATTCCAAATAATAATCAGAAAGATTTTTTGAAAATTCAGTATCATGAGTTGAGATAATAATAGTTACTTTTTGTTCTTTAAGGTTTTCTAATATTTCATAAAGCGATTGAATGCTTTCATTGTCAATACCTACTGTCGGCTCGTCAAGAATTAAAAGCTTGGGTTGATTGAGAAGGGCTCTAGCAATCATAACTTTTTGAAATTGACCGCCGGATAGATTATTGACATTATCGCGGTAAAAAGGATTAATGCCGAGGGTATTGATGATTTTTGTATAATAATCATCTTTTCCTTTCAAATAAGCACTTGAAAGAATTTCCGAAGGAGTAATCGGAAACTCATAACTGAATTCCACTTTTTGAGGAACATAACCAATGTTTTGTAATAGTTTAAGGACATTAATATCGATGCCTTCAAAGAAAATGGTTCCTTCAGGAACCTTTAAAATCTTTATTAAACATTTAATCAAAGTGCTCTTTCCGGTTCCATTTTTACCGACCAAAGTTAGAAAATCGCCTTGGTCAAGACTAAAAGAAATATTGTTTAGGATTAATCTTTGTGTATAAGCAAAAGATAAATTTCTTACTTCTATCTGCATTGATTCACCTTTCTGTTTATTTAATTTTAACATAATTTCCCTTCTCACACAAGTGAAAACCATGGAATAGTTAAAAAGATTTTCTTTAATACAAAGAGTACTCGATAAAATAAAATTTACTATTTCATTTTTCTTTGAAATATGAGATAATATACTTACAGTAAGATATGGTGGTGAAAAGATATGTTTATAACATTTGAAGGCGGAGAGGGTAGTGGCAAAACCACGATTATCGAAAACCTTTATCAGAACTTACTGAAAAAAGGCTATCAGGTACTGAAGACTAGGGAGCCCGGCGGCAGTCGGATTTCCGAGGAAATCAGAAACATTATATTAAATGTAAACAACCTCGAAATGGATTATCGGACGGAAGCTTTGCTTTATGCAGCCAGCCGCAGACAACATCTTGTAGAAGTGATTGTACCGGCACTTAAAGCCGGAAAGGTAGTTTTATGTGATCGCTATCTCGATTCCTCGCTCGCCTATCAAGGCGTTGCCAGGGGGCTTGGAATCAAAGAAGTATATCAGATAAATCAATATGCAACGGAAGGGATTCTTCCCAATCTGACTTTTTATATTGATTTGAAACCGGAAATCGGTCTTTCGCGAATCAAACATTCGGAAAGAATTCCCGATCGACTTGATTTGGAAAAGGGAAATTTTCATGATACTGTGCGGGAAGGTTATCTGCAAATAGCGAAAATGTTTCCGGAAAGAATTAAGGTGATTGACGGCAATCGCCCAGTTGAAGTGATTGAACAGGAAATCATGGCCGTTATCGTTGAAACAATATAAGGAGAAGGTAGTGAAATTCGATACTTTACTGAAAACTCAAAAAAAGGTAATCAAGTTATTTCAAAACAGTTTAAGAAAAAACAGGTTGGTCCATACCTATCTGTTTGAAGGGGCGAAAGGAACCCCGAAGCTGGAAGCTGCCTATTATTTTGCAGCACTTATTTTCTGCAAACACTCTAAGCCCTGTTTTAACTGTGAGGATTGCCTGAAAGTTCAAAAAGAAATTCACCCCAGTATCTTTCTGATTAAGCCCGAAGGTAACTCTATTCGTAAAGAGCAAGTTGAAAAATTGGAACGGGAATTTTCTTTAACCTCTATTAGTGAAAGCCCAAGGGTTTATATTATTGAAGGGATTGAAAAATCCACTTTGGCTGCCGCCAATTCATTACTCAAATTTATCGAAGAACTTGATGGCGATAAATACGGTATTTTGATTACGGAAAATATCAATCAAGTTTTGCTGACGATCCGTTCGCGTTCCCAAATCATCTATTTCGAACAGGTTCCCTCGCTGGTGATTGCTGAGGAGCTGATGGCAAAGGGTGTTGATGAAGAGACAAGTCGGGTGCTTTCGAAAATCACAAATAATGTTGACGAATGCCTGGAGTTAATCGGAGCCGGGAAAATCCTTGATTTAATTGAACTGGCTCGAAAAATTAATTTCAGCCTCGCAAGCAATCAAGGAAATCCGATTTTGATTTTCTATGAAGAGGGTGAGCTTTTATTAAGGGAGCCGGATAAACGCTATCATCGAATCTTTCTTGATTTATTAATCACACTAGCAAATGATGAATTAGCGTATATTCTCGGCGAAACTGAGGGGATAATATTTATTAATACAATAGATAAGATTGCTCCTTTCTTGGATAATGATTATGAAGCCAAAGTCAGGGAAATCGAAAGACTGTTAAACTTTAAGCAGCGGCTGAATTACAATATTAATTTGGAATTGTTTTATGCCGATATGTTGATAGAAATAGTGAGGTAATATGAAAAAAGTAGTCGGAATCGACTTTAAGGAAGTCGGTAAAATATATTGGTTTGATGTTGGAAATTTCAAGCTGAAAGCAAATGATAAAGTTGTTGTTGAAACGATACGGGGGTTGGAACTTGGCACCGTCGTTCAAGAAATACTTGAAGTTGCTGAGTGCGAACTTGAACATGAGCTAAAACCGGTCATCAGAGTAGCAACAAAAAATGATCTAAAAGCCTATGAAGATAATCTAGAACGTGCTCAAAGTGCTCTAAAAATCTGCAAGAAAATTGTAAAACAGCATAAACTGGAAATGAAATTGCTTGAATGTGAATATACCCTTGACCGTCAGAAAATTATATTTTATTATAATGCTGACGGAAGAGTGGATTTTCGGGAACTCTTGAAAGATCTTGCCAGCGAATTTAAAACCCGAATTGAACTGAGGCAAATCGGACCGCGCGAAGGAGCCAAATTCATCGGCGGTTTAGGACCTTGTGGACGCGAATGTTGCTGTGTTAAACATTTGCGTGAGTTTGATTTGGTAACAATGAAAATGGCAAAAGAACAAGGCATGACCCTCAATGCTTCAAAAGTAGCGGGGCTTTGTGGGAAACTGATGTGTTGTATCGGTTATGAAAGCAGTTTTTATGAAGAAATCAGAAATAGAATGCCTTTAGTCGGTGATTTGGTCAGAACTCCGAATTGCGAAGTCTGCAAAGTCGTTGGCGTTGATTATCTCCGGGAAATAATTAAGACTTCAAACGAAGACAAGATCGAAGTTTGGCAGGCAAACGAACTAGAAAAAGTCGAGAGTTATAAACAAGAAGATAATCCAAACGACCTTACCGATGATGTGATTGAAAATGGAATCGATTCATGAGCTTTTGGGCTATAAAAATATCAAGATAGTTCAAAACTCGGAAATGTTTTGTTTTTCATTAGATTCGATTCTACTTGCTGATTTTGTTAATCCAAAAATTGGATGTAAGAAAATCATTGACCTTGGCTGCGGGAACGCTCCAATACCCTTGTTTCTTTCATTGAAAACAGATGCGGAAATCACAGGGGTAGAAATTCAAAAGGAAGTGTTTGAGCTTGCTGTTAAAAGTGTTCGCTTAAACGGCCTCGAAGCTCAAATTAAGATTATTAATTCCGATATCAAAGATATTTACCTAAAAACTGGAGCTAATGTGTTTGATATTGTGATTTCAAATCCGCCATATTTTAAAGTTCATCCCGAGAGCAATATTAATAAAAACAAATATTTAACAATTGCTCGGCATGAAGTAATGATAAATCTTGAAGGTGTGGTTTTGGAAGCAAAAAAGCTTTTGAAAAACGGGGGCAGTTTTTACCTTGTCCATCGTACTGAACGCCTTACAGAGACGGTTAATCTTTTAACAGAAAATAACTTTGGAATCAGAAGGATGCGCTTTGTTTATCCGAAAAGGGAAAATAATGCTTTATTATTTCTCTTGGAAGCCGGCGCAAACTTGAAGGATGACGTTAAGGTTGAGAGTCCGCTTTATGTTTATGAAGAGGGCGAGTATTCCCAAGAGGTAAAGGAAATATTTAATTTTAAGAAAAATGAATATCACTAATAGAAGGAAGGAGTCGATTCTATGTTCTTAAATTTACTTTCGAAAGAAGAAAAATTTTATTTTATTGATTTGCTTGTAAAAGTGGTAGGGATTGACGGTGATCCAAGCGAAACCGAAACTCAAATTATAAATCGTTTGAAACATGAAATGGGCGAAGATGCGATGAAATATCGAAAGAGCAGTACTTCTTTGGAAAAACTAATCGACTATTTCGCAAACAAACCGAAAGCAACAAGAAATTTAGTCTTTATGAATTTGGTTTCAGCTTCTCTTTATGATGAATTTTACAGCGTTGAAGAACATTTGTTAATCGAACAAATTCAAAACAGCTTTGAAATTGCAAATAAAAAGAAATCTGATTTAATGAAGATTGTGTATGCGGAAAGAGATTTGCGCGAAAAAGCTAAGAGGGTAATTGCGGAATGATGATTCAAAAATCAAATGCTTCCGAAGGAGGGGTTCTTTATTTAGTACCGACTCCAATCGGAAATTTCGACGATATGACTTATCGGGCTGTTGAAGTCTTAAAGTCGGTCGAATATATTTATGCGGAAGATACGAGAGTGACTAAGGTTTTACTTAGTCATTTTCAAATCTATACCCCTCTTTTTTCTTACCATATTTTTAATGAAGAGGAGAAAGCAGAAGAAATTATAAATCATCTTCGAGCAGGAAAAAAGCTAGCACTCGTAAGTGATGCCGGGCTTCCCGGTATCAGCGATCCAGGTTTTTTAGTAGCCAAAGGTGCGATCAATTCTGGATTTCCTGTCATATCTTTACCTGGAGCCAATGCCGCATTAACCGCACTGATTGCCTCGGGACTTCCCTCTGATAAGTTCTTTTTTATTGGTTTTTTAAACTCCAAAGCCTCACAAAGAAAAAAAGAATTGTTGGCGCTTGCTGATTATCCGGAAACTCTAATCTTTTATGAAGCGCCGCATCGAATCAAAGCCACGCTTAATGCAATGTTTGAGGTGTTTAAGGACCGCCAAGCGGTCATCGCCAGGGAACTAACCAAAAAGTATGAAGAGTATATCCGCGGTACTTTAAAGGAACTTTCAGAACTGGATAGAGAATTTAAAGGAGAAATAGTGATTTTGGTCGAAGGGGCGAAACAAACAAGCATCCAAAGCGAGTTGAATAAGCTAAAATTAGAAGAACATTTTCAATATTATTTAGATCGAGGGTTAATTGAAAAAGAGGCGATGAAACAAACAGCTAAAGACCGCGGTGTTTCTAAAAGCGAAGTTTATAAAAGGCTGATTAAAAGAGAGGCTACAGATTAATGGTCGCTCTTTTTTATTTAAACAAAATTATAACACTCCTCACCGATATAACTTTATCTAATTGAGAAAAAATGGTATAATTTACTTAAGAAAAAGTGAAAGTAGGAGAGCGGATATGAGAGAAACCATTCATTTGAATTTTGATTGGTATTTTACACAAAAGTTTAAAGAAGAACATTTGCGGGATTTTAAGAACCTTATTGGTTTTATAAAGGTTGACATTCCCCATACCGATTTGAGGCTACCTTTTAATTATTTACCCGAAAAGTTTAATGAAGTAATTTCAACTTATAAAAAAACTTTGTTTATCAAAGAAGAATGGCAAAATAAAAACTTAAATTTAATTTTTGAAGGCGTCGGGCATGCTGCCGATGTTTATCTTGATGATAAATTTATTTTTAGAAATGAAGGTGGTTATAATCGTTTTCGAATTGACATAACTGATTATGTTAGTTTTGGAAAAGAACATATCCTAACTGTCGTCGTCGACAACCATGAAAATAAAAACATTCCTCCCTTCGGCCATCGGGTTGACTATTTAGGTTACGGAGGAATTTATCGGGAAGTATACTTAGATGTTTTAGAAGTCGAACACATTCTTGGAGCTTATTTATCTAACCCTGACATTGATACTAATCTGATTAATTTTAAAGTAGAAAGCACCACCATAAAAGGTGAATATCGGATAGAAGTTTTATACAAAGGCGCGTCACTTTATGAAGGATGGTTCCCGCTTACTGATTTTGTGAGCGAGTTTTGGGTAGATTTACCGGAAAAGATGCTTTGGGATATCGATAACCCCAATTTGTATGATATCAGAATTGGGCTTCATGTTGACTCAAAACTTAAGGATGAAATAGAGGTTCGTTTCGGTTTTCGTTCGGTAAAATTTAGAAAAGACGGTTTTTATCTCAACGGTAAGAAACTAAAATTGCGTGGATTGAATCGCCACCAAAGTTATCCTTATGTCGGTTATGCGATGCCGAAATCAGCACAAATGAAGGATGCGGATATTCTAAAATATGATTTAAGCTTAAATATCGCGAGAACTTCTCATTATCCTCAATCAAAACATTTTTTGAATCGTTGCGATGAAATTGGACTTTTAGTCTTTGAAGAAATTCCGGGCTGGCAACATATCGGCGGTCAAGAATTTAAAGAAAACACCTTAAAGAATGTAGAAGCAATGATTAAAAGAGATTTTAACCATCCTTCGATAATTATTTGGGGTGTTAGAATCAATGAATCTTTAGATGATCATGATTTGTATGTAAAAACGAATGAACTCGCAAGAAAACTTGATCCGACACGTCCTACCGGTGGAGTCAGATATCTACATAACAGCGAATTTTTAGAAGATGTTTATACCTTTAATGATTTTATTCATTCGGGGGAGAATCAAGCATTAAGCGACCCTGATTTTGTTAAAAAAGGTGTTCCCTATTTGGTTACCGAATATAACGGTCATATGTATCCCACCAAGAAATACGATACGGAAAGAATTCGTGTTGAACATGCCCTAAGGCATTATCGCGTTATCAATGCTGCGAGCATGTCTGACCGTATTTCCGGAACCATCGGTTGGTGTATGAGTGATTATAACACTCATGATGACTTTGGAAGCGGCGATAATATTTGCTACCATGGCGTTCTTGACATGTTCCGCCTTCCGAAATATGCTAGTTTTATTTATTCTGCTCAACAAAAAGATAAGCCGGTTTTGGAAGTCTTGTCAACATTAAATGTTGGTGATTATCCGATGAGTTTACAAACAGAAATTCAGATTGCAACCAATCTTGATTATATTAAATTTTATAAAGATGAATATTGTATCGGTACTTTCTATCCTGAAAAGGACAGTAAACTTCCTTCGCCCTTAGTAACGATAAATGATTTTATAGGTGACTTACTGATTGAGAATGAGGGTTTAAGCAGAAAAGATGCGGAAAAAGTGAAAAGGATTTTTCGTTTAATTCCGAAATATACTACCGGGCTGCCTTTGCGTTATAAAATCATGATGTTTCTCATTATGAAAAAATATCGCATTAAGATGAGTGATGCCGTAAATCTTTATTATAAATACAATAATCCCAGCCCGAATTATCGTTTCGAAGGCTATTTAGACGGAAAGCTAGTAAAAACGGTAGTAAAAGAATATGTAAAGAAAACAAAATATCATATCGAAGCGGATAGTCGCGAGTTGGAAATTGATACTACTTATGATGTTACCAAGATAGTTGTATCCAAACATGACCAAAACGGGAATATTCTTCCCTATGCTTTTGATGCCTTTACAGTAAAAGTAGCAGGCGGTCTTGAAGTAATAGGTCCAAAAACGCTTGCATTAAGTGCGGGTGAAACCGCCTTTTGGGTTAAAACTACCGGTGTAAGTGACGCCGGAAGTGTTAGTGTTAGTTTTGATGAAGAGGAACTAACGATTGATTTTAAAATAAAGCGGAGGTAATAATGAGAATCGAAGACAAGGTTAAACTTTTATCCGGAAAAGATGTTTGGCATACTGCGGATATTGAAAGCGAAGGCATACCTTCGATTATGATGGCTGATGGTCCTCATGGTTTAAGAAAACAGATTGACAGTCGCGATAACATCGGCATTCGCGGGACGTATCCGGCAACCCTTTATCCGGCTGCTACCACCGTTGCTTGTACCTTTAATAAAGATTTAGCTTACAAAATGGGAAAAATGATTGGTGCGGAAGCAAGAAGTATGGATGTGCAGGTTGTACTTGGTCCCGGAATCAATATTAAGAGGAATCCCCTTTGCGGAAGAAACTTTGAATATTATTCTGAAGATCCATATTTAGCGGGAACGCTGGGTTATCACTGGATTATCGGTCTTCAAAGTAATCATGTCGGAGCGAGTTTAAAACATTATGCAGCAAATTCACAAGAGACATTGAGGCTTTGGAGCGACTCAGTCATTGATGAAAGAGCCCTTCGGGAAATTTATCTGAAAAACTTTGAAATCGCAATCAAAGCTGAACCGAGCACGGTTATGTGCTGCTATAATAAAGTCAATGGTGTTTACGGAAGCGAAAATAAATATTTGTTGACTGATATTTTAAGGGGCGAATGGGGCTATAAGGGGTTGGTTGTTTCTGACTGGGGAGCCGTCAGCAATCATGTAAAAGCGGTACTTGCCGGATGTGATTTAGAAATGCCTTCCTCCCATGGTTATGGCACGAAGAAAATATTTGAGAGTTTCAAAAAAGGTGAAATTACTGAAGCTGATCTTGATAAATCAGCAAACCGTGTTCTTGCATTAGTAAATAAATATAAAGATAACAAGACGCTTGCTTTCAACCGAGAGGAAGCAGAAAAAACCGCACGTGAACTGGCGACAGAAGGTATCGTGCTTTTGAAAAACGAAGATGTTTTGCCTTTAGAAGAAAAGGAAAGAATCGCGATTGTCGGAGAATTTGCGGAAAAGCCGCGGATTCAAGGCGGCGGTAGCTCGCATATCAATCCGATAAGAAAGGAAAGTTTACTTTCCGAAATCTCCGCTTATACAAAGAACTATCAATATTTTCAAGGTTATAATTTAGAGAATGATGCTTATAATGAAGAACTTGCGGAAGAAGTTTTGAAAAATATTAAAGGCTTTGATAAAGTGGTTTTTATGACGGGGTTGCCGGAATGGTCAGAAACTGAAGGCGAAGACAGGCGAGATTTGAAACTACCTGCAAGTCATTTGCGTTTAATCGATGAAATTCTTACCTTAAATCCTAATGTAATAATTACTTTATATATCGGTGCTCAAGTAGAAATGCCATTTGCGGATCGGGCGAAAGCAATTCTAAACTGCAATCTCTTGGGTGAAGCTTCAGGAAAACCGCTTCTTGATATTCTTTATGGTATAGTTTCTCCTTCGGGAAGACTTGCAACTACGTTTCCACTCAGATTGGAAGATGATCCGAGTACAATAAACTTTGGAAACACAAATAATGCTGTTTGGTATGTTGAAAGTATTTTTGTCGGCTATCGTTATTACACCACCTTTAATAAACCTGTTCTTTATCCTTTCGGTTACGGTTTAAGTTATTCAGAATTTGAATATCGTGATTTAGAAATTGATACTGAAGAGATTACCGAAAACGGGAATATTAAAGTTAGTTGCAAAGTAAAGAATGTCGGCAAGTATCCGGTTAAAGAAGTTGTCCAGTTATATGTAGAAAATTACAAAGAGACGCTCTATAAACCTTTACGGGAACTCCGCAGGTTTGAAAAGGTCTTTCTTAATGTCGGTGAGGAAAAAGAAATCGTCTTTACTCTTGCATATAACGACTTCAGCTATTATGACACTAACTTAAAAGAATTTTACGTCGATAAAGGTTTATATAAAATTCAAATCTGTAAGAATGCGGAAGAAGTGATACTCGAGAAAACTGTTGAAAAGAAAACTGATAAGCAGGGGTATCAATGGCAAGGTAGAAAAGAGTATCATCTTACTGATCAAGAGTTTGTGGAAGTTTATGCAAGGCCGCTTCCTCAACGCAACATCGTTCGCAAGCGTCCTTATACAATGGATGATAACGTGAACTTTCTTCAAAAAACATTAATCGGTAAGATTATGAAAAGGTTCATCAGAAAACATATTTTTAAATTAACTGAAGATCCGAAAGAAAGGAAAATTTTCTTGGAACAAGCCTTGAGTGTTCCGCTTAGAACTTTGGCTTCGATGAGCGGAGGTCTTTTCTCTTTAGAAAAGATGGAAGGTATTGTTGATATTTTAAACTTTAGAATAATTAGGGGGATTAAAAAATTATGAGATGGTATAAAGAAAGCATAGTTTACCAAATTTATCCGCGCAGTTTTAATGATTTCAATGGTGACGGAATCGGTGATATTCGCGGAATCATTGAAAAACTTGATTATTTAAAAGGACTTGGAGTTAATACCGTTTGGTTATCACCAATTTATGATTCGCCTCTTGATGATATGGGTTATGACATCAGCAATTATTATGATATCCATAAGGATTATGGAACCCTTGATGATTTTAAAGAAATGCTTTCAAAAATGCATGAAAGAGGAATTAAGTTGATTATGGATTTGGTTGTTAACCACACTTCTGATGAACATCCATGGTTTTTAGAAGCGAAAAAAAGCGTAGATAGCCCCTATCATGAATATTATATCTTCCGAAAAGGAAAAAACGGAAAGAAGCCAAACAACTGGAAATCATTTTTTGGCGGTAGTGCTTGGGAATATAATGAAGAAACCGATGAATATTTTCTTCATCTTTTCTCCAAAAGACAACCTGACCTGAACTGGGAAAATCCGAAGGTCCGGGAAGAAGTTAAAAACATTCTCAGGTTTTGGCTTGATTTAGGTGTCGATGGTTTCCGTTGTGATGTCATTAATCTCCTATCAAAAAAAGAAGGGTTACCGAATGCGAAGGGCCTTCCGATTTTAGGAGCGAGAGGCATCTACATCGACGGACCGAAAATGCATGATTATTTACAGGAGTTGAAGCGGGATGTATTTTCGAAATATGATATGTTTACGGTCGGGGAATGCGTTTTAATCAACTCTAAAACAGCTTTGAGTTATATTGAAGAAGGCATTGATGAACTCAATATGGTTTTCCACTTTGAACACATGAATGCCGATTGTTTTTATACCAAGTGGCTGCCCCGAAAATTTAAACTAAGACGCCTTAAAAAGCCTTTATCAAAATGGCAATATGATTTGGGGGATAAAGGCTGGAATTCATTATTTCTCGAAAATCACGATCAACCTCGTTCTATCGATCGGTTTGGTAGTCTCGAATATCGAAACGAAAGCGCAAAAATGCTTGCAACATACATCTTTTCACAAAAAGGGACTCCCTATATTTACCAAGGGGAAGAAATAGGTATGACAAACGCTCATTATACAACTATTGAGCAGTATAAAGATGTAGAAACGCTAAATATGTATAAAACTTTACGGCGGTTTTTCTCGGAAAAGAAAACGATGAAAATGGTTCAACGAGCCAGTCGCGATAATTCACGGACGCCGATGCAATGGAATCAGAATAAAAACGCCGGCTTCTCGGAAGGAGAGCCTTGGTTAGAAGTCAATCCAAATTATAAAGATATAAATGTTTCAGATAGTATAAAAGACGAAGATTCTATTTTGAATTATTATAAGAAATATATTGCCTTAAGGAAGAAGCATCCAGTTTTTGTCTTCGGTGATTACCGCGAACATTATCCGAAGAGCAATAAGTTAGCTTATTATGAACGAAATTATCAAGGCAAGAAATTACTTGTTATTTGTAATTTCACTTCCAAAGAATTAAAGTTTAATCCAATTTATGATTTGTCGAAATACAAACTCATTTTAAATAATTATCAAGAAGATGAAAAACATTTGCTTCCTTATCAAGCAAAAATATATTTAGGTGAGTCTTAATGATTGAAGTTAGGGGTAATTTTTTTCATATCCAAACCAGAAATACATCCTATGTCTTCTCGAAAACTGCTTTTGGGCTTTTGCTTCACAATTATTATGGTCCCAAAGTTAATTTCCTTAACTTTGAAAACATAACTCAAAAACTTGAAGGCGGTGCGGGAACTTCAATAGTGTATGAAGGCAATGAGAATTTACATATGGATTTGCTTGATTTGGAATATTCGACGGTCGGAATCGGTGATTTCCGAGAAGCGGCGATAACCTTATATCACAAGAATATCGGTCATTCCGGAAGTTTTAAATACCAAGATTACATAATTATTACTTCCGATAACTCACCTCTTCCTTCAAGTTACGGTGAAGAAGAAGTATTATGCGTTACTTTGTTTGATGAAGTAACGAAAATGAAACTTGAACTCTTTTATAAGGTTTTTCCAGAAACAGATATTATCAGCCGTTATGCAAAACTGACCAACCTCAGTTTTGAAACTTATTCTTTGTTTAGATTCTATTCAACTCAAATCGACTTTTCAGAAACAGATTATGTGATGATGACTTTTGAAGGTGCTTGGGCTAAAGAAAGACATCTTGTAGAAAAGGAACTTGTTTCTGGAATCTATATCAATGATTCCAAAACCGGCGGCAGTTCTAATAAAGCTAATCCACTCGTTATTCTTCGTAAAAAGAACACCGATCAAGATTACGGAGCTTGTTTTGGCTTTAATCTGGTTTACAGCGGAAATCACAAAACAACAGTTGAAGTCACACCTCAACATAAACTTAGGTTTTTAATGGGAATCAATGACCATGCCTTTAATTTTTTGTTGCAACCTAATTCTGAATTTGTGACTCCGGAAGCTGTGATGACTTATACAAATAAAGGTTTAAACCAACTCTCGCAAAATTTTCATGATTTTGTAAACAATCATATTGTCCGCGGTAAACACAAGAATCAAATCCGCCCAGTTCTTTTAAACAGTTGGGAAGGTAATTATTTCAATTTTGATGAAAAACGAATATTAAAACTTGCAAAAAAAGCCAAGGAAGTCGGTATCGAACTCTTTGTTCTTGATGACGGTTGGTTCGGAAAAAGAAATGATGATACTTCTTCGCTCGGCGATTGGGATGTAAATTATAAAAAACTCCCCCACGGACTTTCGGGACTTGCGAAAAAGATAAATAAACTCGGTCTTGATTTTGGACTTTGGGTTGAACCAGAAATGATTAATGAGGATAGCGAATTATATAGGCTCCATCCGGATTGGGCGGTTCAACTTCCGGGAAGAAAACCGGGGATCGGCCGAAATCAATTGGTGCTTGATCTCACAAATAAAGAAGTTAGGGATTTTCTGATTTCTAAACTTAAAGAAGTTTTTTCTTCTTGCAATGTTAAGTATGTAAAATGGGATTATAACCGAAACATTTCTGATATGTACGGGAAAAAACTAGAAAATCAAGGTGAATTTTTCCACCTTTACATGCTTGGGTTTTATGAAATAATGGAAGAGTTAACGAAAACTTTCCCTGAGATTCTTTTTGAAGGTTGTGCTAGCGGGGGAAATCGTTTTGATTTAGGAATGCTCTGTTACTTCCCCCAAATCTGGACTAGCGATGATACTGATTATCTAGAAAGAATATATATTCAAACAGGAACGAGCTATGGTTACCCCCCTTCCGCAATCACAAATCATGTCAGCGCCGTCCCCAATCATCAAACCTTAAGGGTAACTCCCCTTTCTTCTCGCTTTAACCTTGCCTGTTTTGGAAACCTAGGTTATGAATTAAATCTTCTCGATTTAAATACGGAAGAAATGCGTGAGATTAAAGCTCAGATTCGTTTCTATAAAGCAAGAAGAGATATATTTCAATATGGAAGATTTTATCGCAGTAACAGGTCTATTTTCAATGATGAAAGCACCTATTTTTATCTGGTGAGTTCTGAAAAAGATAAGGCTTTGCTTGGCTTCTTCCAAGCTTTGGTTCACCCCGCTTTAAAGGAGGATAAAATTTATATTCAAGGTCTGAAGGAAGGAATCTATACTTTTCGAAACAAAGAAGAAAAACATAATCTAAAAAAATTTGGAGGTTTAATCAATTATGTATCACCGATTAGGATTAAATTAAACGGTAAGATTCATAATTTAATTTCTCGAGTTTATAAATTAAAAAGCGAAATAGAAGTTTATACAGTAAATTCCGAAATGTTAAAATGGTCAGGAATAAGATTGAATTCGCAGTTTACGGGAACAGGCTTCGGAAACAAAGTTCGTGTTCTAGGTGATTTTGGGAGCCGAATCTATTTAATTGAAAAAAATAACTGAAGAGTCTGAATAAAAAAGCCGTGTCGAGAATGACACGGTTTTTAAATTTCTTTTACCGGATTATTTTCTTTTAACTCCGAAAGTATTTCCTCTACTACTTCAATATCGGAATAAGAATAGATATTGCCGTTAATTTCAAAATAATCGTCGTTCCCTTTGCCGGCAATTAAGACCCCGTCCCCTTTTTTTGCACTGAGGATTGCTGTTTTTATGGCTTCTTTTCTATCGATTATTATTTGATAATTATCATTTTTTAGATCCTTAATTAAATCGAAAATAATATTTTCCGGTTTTTCAAAGCGCGGATCTTCGGATGTAAAAAAAACATAATCGGCAAGAGTTGTAGCAATTTTTCCAAGGAGCGGGCGCTTGCTCTTGTCTTTTCCTCCAGCGCTTCCTAAAACGAGCAATAATCTAGAATGCCTCTTTTTTAATAAATTTAGGACAGCTTCTAAGGCATTGGGGGTATGTGCAAAATCAACATAAACTTTAAATTCTTCCGTAGTTGAAAGTTCTTCTAATCTTCCTTCAATTTTTGGAATGGTTTCTAAAGCTTTATATATTGTTGTTTTCGGAATCTTATAATGGAGTGCCGTAATAATGGCTGCCACAACATTATAGACATTGTAAATGCCGAATAAGTTTATTCTTAGATCCTTCCAAGTTTCTTCTGGAGTTTTTAGGTCAAAAACAGTATACTTTTTTCTTTCACGAATATTATAGGCTTGATAATCAGAATTTTCATTTAGTCCGTAAGTTAGAAGATTTTTGGCTTTAAAATGTTTTCCATAGGGCGAGTCAATATTTGTGATTCCTAAGCCTTTCTTCTCTAATTTTGAAAAGAGCATTTGTTTAGCTTTTAAATAATTTTCTATGGTTCCATGCGTATCCAAGTGTTCATGGCCAAGATTCGTAAAAACCGCGACTTCAAATCCAATTCCTTCAAGTCTTTTGTTAACCAAGCCTTGACTGGAAACTTCCATAACCAGATGACGAATGTTTTTATCAGCAAGAAACCTAAGGGTTCTTACCAATAAACATAAAGGAAGAGTTGTATACTTTGTTTTTTCAAAATAACCTAAATGCCTAATACCGTTGGTTCCGATATAACAGGAATTATATTTTTGGGTCAGGAGATGTTCAATAATAGATGCGGTCGTAGTTTTTCCGTCCGTGCCTGTGACTCCGATGATGCAAAGTTCATAATGCGGGTAATCATAGAAGCGAAAAAGCAGTTCCGGAAAGATTTTTTCAATATCTTTTGAGATTATTACCGGTATGGAAAGATCATGTTCTTTTTCAGAAAGGATGGTTTTGGCACCGAGTCTGATTGCTTCTTCTAGATAAGCACTTCCCGAATCTTTGCTTCCCTTCCGAACCACAAAAAGGTCACCCGCTTGTAAATACCTTGTATCATCGGAAATTCCTGTAATTTTTAGATTATGAATTTCTTGTAATAATCTTTTGATATGCATCCGTTTCACCATAATATATGATATGTAAGAAGGGAAAAGATTATTAATTGTTGGTTATTTTAATAAAATATCTGGCAAGCGGTTTGTAAGTAGTCAGACAATATTCATCTTTAAATTTCTCAAGATGGGAATAACGGTAAAGAGACTCAATGTCTAGTTCCGGATATTTAACAATAAAGCTGTTATAAACTTTTTGTCTTTCCTCGCGGGTTATCTTTCTTTCCCACCAGATCATTGGTTTAATCGGTTTATATAAATAGTCCTGTTTTATAATGTATAAAAGCTCTTCTTTATCTAAATAAGCAAGGGCTTCATATAGATTTAATGCAACAGTATTAGGTTGCATATTTTTTATATTTTTTGATTCAATAAGTTTACCTATTTCTAGAAAAGTCTGATAAGGATTTAGCTTTTTTAGAATAAAAAGATATTCCATCGTCCTTGGAAAGGAATTTGTATTAAAATAGCGATTAATCATTCTTTCAACAATTCTTATTTCATCTAAATCAGCTTTGTTCAAATATTTATTTTTTTCGATTTCATAAGGAGGTTTTTCCGAAAATTGATATTTATGAAGTTCTTTGGTAAGGCTGATTTCCGTCCCTTGTAATTCTTTTAAGAACCCGAGTTGTAATTCATCCGGAAAAAGTAAAAAGGTTTCATTGAATGTTCGTATGAAACTTTGTTTATCCTCATAGGGAAGACCGGCAATTAAGTCAAGATGAACAATTATATTGTTTTTGATTTTTAAGATATTTTCTTTTAGTTTTTCAAAATCCTGTTTTCTGTTGACAGATTTTGTAACTGTCGGATTCGTAGATTGAATGCCGATTTCAAAACGGATTTGACCACGTCTTACGGTTTGGAGCAGTTTGATAGTTTCTTCATCCAAGAGATCGCCGACAATTTCAAATTGAAAAGTTGTAAGATTATTGTCGTTATCTCTGATTAATTCAACAATTTCCCGCATTTTTTCCTGTTTAAGATTAAAGGTTCGGTCAAGGAATTTTACTGCTTTGGCTTTGTTTTTAAGAGTAAATAATATTTCAGATTTCACCTTATCGAGAGCAAAAAATCGAACTTTGTTATCAAGCGATGAAAGGCAATAACTGCAATGATAAGGACAACCCCGACTTGCTTCCAAATAAATATTCCGATTTTTATAATCTTTAATTAAAGTTATATCATGTTTAACATATTTAAGATTTAAAAGGCAATCATAAGTATATCGGATTTCTTCCTTCTCTTTATAGTAAAGATTAGAAACTTGATTAAGTTTTCTCTTATTATTTAGGTATTCAATTAATTCGTTAAAGGCTTCTTCGCCTTCATTTTTAATTATAAAAGCAACCCGGTCATCAAAATGGAGTATATCAGGACGGTAAGACGCTTCGGGACCGCCGAGAAGAATCATTGTATTTTTTGAATAAACTTTGATTATTTCTTTAATCTTTTCAATATTCCAAATGTAGACTGAGAAACCGATTAAATCATAATCTTCCTTTTCCATTGCTTGAATTATCGTTTCATTTTTGTCTTTAATGGTAAACTCCAAAAAAGAAACAGGATATCTACTGTTAGCAATAAGCTGGTGAATTCCTATTGCCGGATGAATATATTTTAAGTTAATGCCGATTAAAAGAATTTTCATAATAAACACCTTTTAAATATTATACCACTAAATCCTTATCTTTGCTTTTGTAATTTAATTTATAAGAAAAAACTATCTTTATAAAATGGTTTCATCTTGAAAATTTCCTTGTGATTTATGGGAAATTGTTGTATAATAATAATGAATTGATGACAAAACGGAGGTTTATAAATAATATGTCAAAAAAAGTATTTCAATCAATGGATGGTAATCAGGCAGCGGCATATGCTTCCTACGGGTTTACCGAAGTAGCAGGCATTTATCCGATTACTCCGTCTTCACCGATGGCTGAATATGTTGACGACTGGGCAAGCAAAGGAAAAAAGAACTTTTTTGGTATGCCGGTTAAAGTTGTTGAAATGCAATCGGAAGCCGGAGCAGCTGGAACTGTTCACGGTTCACTTCAAGCCGGTGCTCTAACAACTACTTATACTGCGAGCCAAGGGTTGCTCTTAAAAGTACCCAATATGTATAAAATTGCCGGAGAGCTTTTGCCCGGAGTTATACATGTTTCCGCAAGATCGCTTGCCGTTCAGGCGCTTTCAATTTTTGGCGATCATCAAGATGTTATGGCAGCAAGACAAACCGGATGGGCGTTTCTTGCGACTTCGTCTGTTCAAGAAGTAATGGATTTGGCAGGCATTGCTCATCTTGCAGCAATAAAAACAAGCCTTCCTTTTTTGCATTTCTTTGACGGTTTCAGAACTAGTCATGAAATTCAAAAGATTGAAGTTTTAGATGAAACTGTTTTAAAGAGCTTAATTGATTGGGAGGCAGTTGAGCGTTTCCGAAATCGAGCTTTAAGTCCGAACCGTCCTGTAACGAGAGGTTCTGCTCAAAACGATGACGTTTACTTCCAAGCTCGTGAAGCTCAAAATAAATTTTACACTGATGTTCCGAAAATTGTTCAGGAATATTTTGATGAAATTTCAAAAGCTACGGGCAGAGAATATAAACTCTTTAATTACTATGGAGCACAGGATGCAACCGATATTATTATCGCTATGGGTTCTGTCTGTGAGACAATTAAAGAAGTTGTCGACTACCTGAACGATCATGAGAACAAAAAAGTCGGTTTGGTTAATGTCCATTTATACCGTCCTTTCTCAGTCGAACATCTCTTAGAAGCAATTCCGGCAACTACAAAACGGATTGCAGTTCTGGATAGAACCAAAGAACAAGGCGCGCCTGGCGAACCTTTGTATTTGGATGTAAAAGCTGCGTATTACGGAAAGGAAAATGCCCCGTTCATTATCGGCGGTCGTTATGGACTTTCCAGCAAGGACACTGATCCTGCTCAAATTTTTGCAGTTTATGAAAACCTTGAAAAAGGAGAAAAAGCTGTAGATAGTTTTACTATTGGTATTGTTGATGATGTCACTCACCTTTCTTTACCGATTACTAAAGATAACGATGTTTCCGGCGAAGGCGTCAGCCAACTGATTTTCTACGGAATCGGAAGTGACGGAACAGTCGGTGCTAATAAGAGTACGGTTAAGATCATTGGTGAAAACACTGATTATTATGCGCAAGCATACTTTGCATATGACTCCAAGAAATCAGGCGGAGTTACAAGAAGCCATTTGCGTTTCTCGAAGAAGCCGATTCGTTCAACCTATTTGGTTAAGAAAGCAGGCTTTATCTCCTGCTCGCTCGATACATATGTAGAAAAGTATGATATGCTTGCTGATCTTAAGGAAAACGGAACCTTCTTATTAAATTCAACGAAATCCGATCAAGAATTAATTGATTTCATGCCGAATTCCTTTAAGAAGCAACTTGCGGAAAAGAAAGCTAAGTTCTATGTGATTGATGCTGTTAACCTTGCTCAAGAAATCGGACTCGGAAAGCGCACCAATACGATTATGCAATCGGCATTCTTCAAATTAAATGAGCAAATTATGCCTTATGAAGAAGCCAAAGACTTAATGAAGAAATATGCTTATAAATCATATATCAAAAAAGGTCAAGCTATTGTTGACATGAACTACAAAGCCATTGACCTTGGCGGAACGGGAATCAGAGAAGTTAAGGTTGATCCGACCTGGGCTAACCTCACTCCTGAAAAACAAGAAGTTCCTGAGGGACTTCCGAAGTTCGTACAAGGTTTGGCAAATCCTGTCAATGCGATTAAAGGTTATGACCTTCCGGTTTCCGCATTTGATGGTTTTGAAGACGGAACAATGGATAATGGTTCAACTTCTTATGAGAAACGTTATATCGCTTCTTTTGTTCCGAAATGGATTAAGGAAAACTGTATCCAATGTAACCAGTGTAGCTTTGCTTGCCCGCATGCGGTAATCAGACCTTTCCTCTCTACTGAAGAAGAAGTCAGCAAGGCTCCTGAAGGTTCCGAATACTTAGTACCGGTCGGAAAAGGATTTGAAGGCTTGAAATATTCAATCGTTGTTTCTATTCCTGACTGTACTGGATGTGAAGTTTGTGTAAACGTATGTCCGGGTAGAAAGGGCGAAAAAGCTTTAGAAATGGTTCCGATTGATCAAGCCATTCATGAACGTAAAGATGAAGTCGCTGAATACTTCTTTGATTATGTAACATATAAATCTGATTTGGTTGATGTTGCGGCTAATCCGAAGAATTCCCAGTTTGCACAACCGTTATTTGAATTCTCTGGCGCTTGCGCAGGTTGCGGCGAAACACCTTATATTAAACTGGTGACTCAGCTCTTCGGCGAAGATATGATTATCGCAAACGCAACCGGTTGTACGTCTATTTACGGCGGAAGTTTCCCGGCGACACCTTATACAACTAATGCTGAAGGCAAAGGCCCCGCTTGGGCAAACTCGCTCTTTGAAGACAATGCGGAATTTGGATTCGGTATCAGAATGGGAACAGAAACTATCAGAAGCAGAATCGGCGTTTTCATGGAAGAAGGTCTTAAAGATGCAACCATTTCCGAAGAAGTTAAAGAACTCTATCAGGCATGGTTAGAAAATCGAGATAGTAGCCAAGAAACGAAGAAGATTGCGAAAACTTTGGTGCCGTTACTTGAAAAAGAAACCGCAACAAGCGCTAAAGAAGTCTTTAAGCTTAAGGATTATCTGAATAAACGCTCACAATGGATTATTGGTGGCGACGGTTGGGCTTATGATATCGGCTTTGGCGGGCTTGACCATGTCATCGCCAACAATGAGGATGTCAATATCCTTGTTCTTGATACTGAGGTTTATTCCAATACTGGTGGTCAAAGTTCGAAATCAAGTCAAACTGGTTCGATTGCTAAATTCACCGCTGCCGGAAAACAAGGTAAAAAGAAAGACCTTGCTGCGATTGCTATGAGTTACGGTCATGTTTATGTTGCTCAGATTTCCTCTGGTGCATCAATGGCACAAACACTCAAAGCAATTAGAGAGGCAGAAAGCTATAACGGACCTTCGATTATCATTGCTTATTCTTCTTGTATCGCTCATGGCATCAAAGGTGGTATGGGGAACTCGCAAAGACAAGGTAAACTTGCTGTTGAATCCGGTTACTGGTCAATGTTCAGATTTGACCCAAGACTTGAAGAAGAAGGCAAGAATCCGTTTATGCTAGATTCTAAAGAACCTGATTGGGATAAATATGAAGAATTCCTTTCTAGCGAAACCAGATATTCACAATTAAAACAAATCAATCCGACAGAAGCCGCAAGACTTTTGGAACTCAATAAAGCGGAAGCTCAAAGAAGATATCGGTCATATAAGCGCTTAGTTGCAATGGATTACTCGCTATAAGAAATAAACCTCCCGCTCGGGGGGTTTTTCTTTATTTAGAAGCCAAAAACTTTTATTCAAAAACTTTTTTGAAAATTAGCATAAGTGATATCTGTTTATCTTAATCTAGTGTTATTATCTGGAAATCTTATTGTTTTTTCAGCAAATATTTTAATTTAGTAGTATAATAATATAGTTAGAATCTGTTGGAGGATTTATCTGTGAAGACCTATACCAAAAAATTCAGTTTTGTAATACTTGTTGCTTTTCTCTTTATCGTTCTCTCTGCCTGTCAGCGGGATTATTATAATAAATTTGTCCTGACAAGTGCTTTTCAAACTACTAATACCCTCGAAATCTTTACAAAAAATCCGATTTCGAAAGAGGAGCTTGAAATTATAAAAGAGGAAGTTAATAATATTTTAATCGGATTGGATAATATCTTTAATGTTCAGGAGCGTTATTCCGAAAAATTAGATTCCGTCCTTTCTAAGGTTTCCGAAAAGGCAGGAGTTGAACCCGTAGAAGTTAGCGAAGAAGTTATCTTTGTTTTGAAAAAGGCGTTAGAAATGTCTGAACTCTCAAAAGTTCAGTTTCAAAATGAAGAAGTAGCTTTATTTGATCCAACTATTTCTCCCGTATGGAAAACTTGGGATTTTCCAACTAATCAATATGATCATTTTGATAATATTCTTGCGGTTAGTGAAATTGAAGAGATAAAAGAAGAGATTAAGGAAATTATAAATGCAGGTTTAGTTGATTATAAAAAGATAAAAATAAATGAAGAAGATAAAACTGTATATTTAGAAAAAGAAGGTATGGAAATTGATCTCGGCGCGATTGCGAAGGGTTATGCGGCCGACAAAATTAAAGATTATCTCGTTAATCGCGGCTATAATTCTTGTATTATAAGTGTCGGCGGCAATATCTTGCTGGTTGGTGATCTCTTCGGAAAACCTTTTAAAATCGGAATTAGAACACCTTATATCAACTGGACTAATTTAAGAAAAGATAAAAAAGGAAAATACATTAATGAAGCCTTTGGCTTAATTGAAGTTTCTGACTTGAGTGTTGTTACCTCAGGAACTTATGAAAGATACATTAGAGATCGAAGTGGAAACGAATATCATCATATTCTGCATCCGGCGACAGGTTTGCCGATAAACAACAATGTTGTTTCGATTACGGTTATAACCGAAGAATCAATTATGGCTGACGGATATAGCACGACACTTTTTGCTTTGGGTATGGAAAAAGGTCTGGAGATTGTAGAAAATACAGAAGGACTAGAAACTATTTGGGTCATTAGAAACGGTAAAACCTTTGAAATATATCTTTCATCGGGACTGGCGGATAGTTTTTCCTTTAATGAAAATGTGATAGAAGATGGATTTGTGTATAAAGGAGTTTATAATGAGAACGCTGAAAATTAAAAATTTACATACCTATGTTGAAACTGCTGAAATTTTAAAAGGTGTTAATTTAGAAATCAAGACTGGAGAAGTTCATGCCATTATGGGCCCGAATGGAACCGGGAAATCAACTTTAGCAGCAACAATCATGGGTCATTATAAATATAATGTTACTGAGGGCGAAATCTGGCTTGATGATGAAAATGTACTAGAAATGGCCGTTGACGAAAGAAGCCGGAAAGGCATATTTCTTGCCATGCAATATCCTTATGAGATCTCAGGAATTACAAATTCCGACTTTATTAAAGCAGCAATGCAATCCAGGCTTGCTGAGGGTGAGCATATTTCATTGTTTAAATTTATCCGTAAATTTGAACAAGCCGTAAAAGACTTAAAGATGAACAATGATCTACCGCATCGTTATTTGAACGAAGGCTTTTCTGGTGGCGAAAAGAAACGGAATGAAATTTTACAAATGAAGATGTTAGAACCCGCTTTCGCAATCCTCGATGAGGTTGATTCCGGCCTGGATATTGATGCTTTAAAAATTGTCGGCGAAAACATAAATAAAATGCGAGGACCTAATTTTGGCGCCTTAGTAATCACACATTATCAGAGATTTTTAGATTATGTTGATGTTGATTATGTCCATATTATGATGGACGGAAGAATTGTTCGTTCGGGGGGACGGGAATTGATTGAGAAAATCGATTCGGAAGGATACGACTGGCTGAAGATTGAATTAGGATTGGAAGAACCGACTCTAGACCCGAAAGCCCGTGTGGTTTTAGGAGAATGTGCTTTTAAGAAAACTAAGGAGAATTGATGATGAATATTAATTTTAAAGACATCATCGGTCCTCAAGATGAGTATTTAATTATTGAAGATGGGGTCGTATCCGCTTACTCTTCCGGAATTTCTAATTTCTTAATTGAGAAGGATCTTAATTTAAAAATAATATATTATTTTACTCGTGACACTGAAATCGAATTTCAAATATCAGAAGGCGTAAAAGTAAATATTACTGAGTTAATATTTGATGTCGCCTCGGAAGCGGATATCAATCTAAAATATTCAGTAGAAGCCGGAGCGGAAGTAAATTTTTTGAGTGTAAAAAACAGCACTCAAAAAGGCAAAACCCGGATAAATACAAATATTAGTTTAGCGAAAGATGCATATATTAAACTGAATGAACTTGCAAGTTTCCCCGGTGTTAGTGTACTGAATAATCGAATCTCTTTGGATGAACCAGGTTCACAAGCAGTATTGAAGACAGTTGCTTTAAACACTTCGGGTGAAAAACAGATCCTTTCCGCAAATATCTTTCACAATTCCGAAGCGACCACTTCCGAACTACAAAGTTATGGAATTGTTGCGAATTCATCAACTCTAATTATCAGCACCGACGGAATTATAAAAAAAGGTTCATCTAAGGTTGAATTAAGACAGAATACTAAAGGTTTGGTTTTGGATGAAAATTCACACATCAGCGCAAGTCCTATCCTAGAAATTGAAGACTTTGATGTCATTGCTTCCCATGGAGCCTCTATCGGTGCCATTGACGAAGAAATGTTGTATTATTTGATGAGCCGCGGAATTTCTAGAAGCGATGCGGAAAAGTTGGTTATTTCCGGCTTTATTAATCCGTTTTTTGCTTCGATTAGCGAAGAAAAGCTTCAGGATTGGATTAGGTCATTAATTAATATTAATTTATAAGGAGAATTTATGTTTGCTGTAAAGAAAATAAGAGAATATTTTCCGATTTATAAAAAATACCCCAATCTGGTATACTTGGACAGCGGGGCTACATCTTTAAAACCACAACCGGTTTTGGATAAGATGAATGAATATTATTCGGAGTACGGAGTCAATATTCATCGCGGTGTTTATGAATTAAGTTTTAAAGCTACCGATGAATATGATAAAGCACGCGAAAAAGTTGCTAAGTTCATCAATGCGAAACCGGATGAAATTATCTTTACCGCAAATGTTACTGATGCCTTAAACAAGCTTGCTTTGATGTATGCCAAGGATAATATTAAAACAGGAGACGTTGTTTTGACTTCGGAACTAGAACACCATAGTTCACTACTTCCTTGGATGAAAATTTGCGAAGAAAAACAAGCTGAACTGCGTTATATTCCTTTAAATAGAGAAGGAAGAATTACAGTTGAAAATTTTAATAAGTCCTTGGATGAAAAGGTAAAAGTCGTTGCTTTAACCTATGTTTCCAATGTTATGGGGTACCGGACTCCGCTTGAAGAGATTATTCCTCTTGCTCATCAAAACAAGAGCGTCGTGATTGTTGATGCGGCGCAGGCGGTTCATCACTTTAAGGTGGATGTTAAAGCACTTGATTGCGATTTTCTTGCCTTTTCTGGTCATAAAATGTTAGGACCGACGGGAATTGGTGTCTTATATGGCAAGAAACGACTATTAAAAACATTAGCCCCCGTTTTTTACGGCGGTGATATGAATCAGGATGTTTATGTTGATCATGTAGAGATAAAGGAAGTTCCTTATTGTTTTGAAGCGGGAACGCCACCAATTGCGGAAGCGCTCGGTCTTGGTCGTGCCATTGATTTTTTGGAAGAAATCGGACTTGAGAATATTGAAGCCCATTGCCAAGAAATATATGAGTATACACTGGAAAAGCTTTCCAAAATTAAAGGAATTACTGTTTATAATAAAACTGCAGACATTCCGATTATTACTTTCAATGTAAACGGCGTTCATCCTCATGATGCTGCAACCTGTTTCGATCAGAACGAAATTTGCATTAGGGCAGGTCATCACTGTGCTCAGCTTGTGAGTAAATTCTTAAAATGCACCGGAACACTTAGAGCTTCAATTTATCTATATAATGATAAAAGCGATATTGATAGATTTGTTGATACACTTCAAAAAACGATTGAATTGTTTCGTAAATTGGATGGTGAATAATGAATAACTTAGAAAATCTATACAGGCAGGTCATTATGGACCATTATAAAAATCCTCGCCGCAAAGGCCTGAAGGGTTATCCCCAGATTCAATTAAAAAATCCTTCCTGTGGGGATGATATTATAATTGAAGCAAAAATTGTTGCGGGAATGGTAGAAGAAATTAATCATGAAGGTTCCGGATGTTCAATCTGTTGTTCTTCCGCAAGTGTGCTTTCGGAAACATTAAGCGGCAAAAGCGTTGAAAAAGATTTAGATTTAATCGATAAATTTTATAGAATGATCAAAGGTGAAGAGGTGGAAGATCTAGAAGACCTTGAAGAAGCATTGGTTTATCAAGGTGTGTCCCAGTTTCCCGCCCGCATTAAATGTGCTACCTTACCTTGGAAAGCCTTAGAAAGACTTCTTGAAGGAGAAAGCGATGAATGATATTAATAAGATTATCACAGATTATAAATACGGTTTTAAGAGCGATGTAGAAGATGTCTATACTACCGGTAAGGGCTTGAATGAAGATGTGATTCGCTCCATTTCCAAATATAAAAAAGAACCAGATTGGATGCTGGAATTTAGGCTGAATGCTTATCGCAAATTTATGGAGATGCCGATGCCTTCATTCGGGCCTAATCTGGATTTTATAGATTTTAATGATTATACTTATTATCGAAAAGCAACCGAAAATATTGGCACCACTTGGGATGAGGTTCCGGAAAAAATTAAGGAAACTTTTGAGAAAATTGGCATTCCGGAAGCAGAAAGAAAATTCTTAGCCGGTGTTTCGACACAGTTCGAATCTGAAGTTGTTTATCACAATACAATGGAAGAATTGAAACAACAAGGTGTCCTCTTTTGTGATACTGACACGGCATTAAAACTCTATCCAGAGATTTTTAAGAAATATTTCGGAACTGTCGTTCCTTATTACGACAATAAATTCGCGGCTTTGAACTCTGCGGTTTGGAGTGGAGGCACATTTATCTATGTTCCTAAGGGGGTAAAAATATCGAAACCCCTCCAATCTTATTTCCGGATTAATTCCCAACAAATGGGACAATTTGAAAGAACTTTAATTATTGTTGATGACGAAGCTAGTTTGAATTATGTAGAAGGATGTACGGCGCCGATTTATTCCAAAGATTCACTCCATGCAGCGGTTGTGGAAATAATTGTTCTTGATGGCGCTTATTGCCGTTATACTACAATTCAAAATTGGTCAAACAATATAATAAATTTGGTTACAAAAAGAACTACTGTTGCTGCAAACGGTCATATGGAGTGGATTGACGGCAATATTGGTTCAATGGTTAATATGAAATACCCAGCCTGTATTCTAAAAGGTGAAGGAGCGAAGGGAACAACAATTTCGATTGCGTTTGCGGGTGAAGGACAAATTCAGGACGCCGGCGCAAAAATGATTCATTTGGCTCCGCGAACAACGAGTACGATTGTTTCAAAATCAATTTGTCGGGGCGGCGGTAAAGTGAATTACCGGGGACTTGTGAAATGTGGAGAGGCGTCGGAATATGCCCGCAGTCGCATTGAATGCGATACTATTATTTTAGATTCCGAATCAACAAGCGATACAATCCCTGTAAATATTGTAGAAAATCAAAAAGCCTTGATTGAACATGAAACGACTGTTTCTAAAGTCAGCGACGATCAACTCTTTTATTTAATGAGCCGCGGGCTTACCGAAAGCCAGGCTTTAGAAATGATTGTTATGGGCTTTATCGAACCCTTTGCGAAAGAGTTGCCGATGGAATATGCGGTCGAGTTAAATAGATTGATTAAATTGGAAATGATTGGTTCTATTGGCTAATAGTGGCTGCCCTAGGGGCGGCTTTTTTCTTTACAATCACCAAGAAATAGGTTATAATAGCAACTAATAGGAAGTGAAAATATGGCTTATCTATATCTTGAAAATATGGAATTTAAGGACTATCGTCTCAATCTTGTAATAGAAAACAAAGAAGTGGTTGGTGTATATTCCCGAAATAAAAAGCTTGTTTCCGAATTTTTAAGGGTGATTTCTGGAATTAATAAAACAAAATCATGCTTATATCAAGGCAAGGAAGTCTTCGACAATCGTGAATACTTTCAAAATCGCATTTCGTTGGATTATGCTCACACTTATCTTTCTACATTAAGAATTGCTAATATCGAAGAAGCTTTAAAAAGTAAGTATAGTTTAAGTTTCAATAAAGAAAAATTCATTAAAATAGGAAGAGAACTTGATATTCGCGGAGAAACTGAGATTACTTTTCAATATAAATTTAGTCCCGCAGGCAATACTTTTGTAAATTATGCCCTAACAGTGGCTTTGGAGAAACCGAATGTTATTATCGAAAATCCTACCCATGGTCTTAATTTAGCAGAAGACATTGAATACATTGTTTCAGGTATTACTGATAAAAGTGTTTTTAATACTGCGATAATTGAACTTGACCGGCTACGTTTATTTAAGAATCGTTTGCAGAAGATCTTAATCTTTTCTGATTTTAACAAAGCTTATTTTCTTGACCCGAAAACACAGCTTGTTATTATTCCAGAAGATATTGAAATTGATGAGCCCCTCTATACGACTGAGGAAGGGGTTATTGGTATTTTGACTTATACAAAAGGGGAATTGAAAATACTGCAGAAGAATAAAATAGATTATAGGATAATTTCAATCTATGATTTAGAGGAATACCTATGAAAAAGCACCATTTTACAAAGTTCATAAACAATGATTTTGTAAAGCTGGCGACGGTAATTATTGCTGCTGTCTTTTTGATTACGGTTTCAATTATTTTGTTTGATGATATTCAGTTTGATAATCGCATTTTAATTTATGCAATTTTTGGAACCGTTGCATTAGCTGGTTTTCTTTACAGTTTTGCTTTAACTAGAAAAAATGTCTGGATTCGCTTAAGCTTCGGCATTACCAGAAAAGACATTTATAAAAATTATTTAAAGAACTCGCTAATTGCGCTTTTAGTTTTCATGTTTTTAGCGGCTTATTATATGGTAATCTATAATCTGGTTTACTTTCATCGGGTTTCGATTACCGAAGTTTTTGATCTTCGTGAAGTTGTATTTTTACCGCTAATTTATTTGATTCTTTCTTTCTTAGGTTTTTTCCTTGGAATCTTTAAGATGAATCGAAATATCTTTTATTCACTCGCGGCTTTTATCATCGTTTGTGTAGTGTTGATAATTATTTATTATACGATAACAAATTGGCTTAACTATACTTTGCTTGGTTTCGCAATTCTCTTTGGAGGTATTAATTATCTTCTTTTTATGAAATATAAATTATAAAAGGTGAAGTTTATGGGAGAAGAACTGAAAAGAAATAAATACCTATATTTGACTGCATATTTTGGCTTAAACATCTTGATGTGTTATCTTTTAACCTCTAATTTGATTCTCAAGGATTTAAGCCCTTTTCCGCGTGATTTTTTTATGTATGTTAACAGTCTTTTTGGCGATTTAGGTTTCCTTTTACTTTTTTTTGCGTTAGCAGTTTTAATCTTTAAAACTGATTATAGCCGGGCAAAATTCCTTATGATTGTTTCTGTTATTTTTGGAATTCTATTTTTAGGAATTTCCATCTACTTTCAGTATTACGGCATGTTTTTCTCCTTTTATAATCTGGCTACCTTTTCAGCAACCGGAGGGGGGCATGCGCTGGGATTTCTGCTTGGTTCACTTTGGACTTTATTAAAACAGGCTAATTACTTTTTTTTCTCTTCCGCAATCCTCATAATTATTCTTTTTATTGTTATTTTTTATCGTAAAAGAAAAGATGAATCTTTCCGAAAAGGATCCTTGATTTCCGGAATCAAGAGGGTTTATGTCGGTTTGGGTTTTTTTGTATTTGGAATCTTGATGATGACAAGCAGCCTTGGTGCTTATAAAGTTAATATTGAAAATACTTGGTATCAAGATAATGCAACACCTTTATACGGAACCGAAGCAGTCGGGCTTTTTAATTACTATGTTTATGATGCTTACAACTATTACGTCCTTAGAAAAGAAGGTTATTCGGACGATATCATTGAAGTACTTAAGGAGAAGTTGGAAGATTACAAGAATCCGGAATATAAAAGTCCGATTGACGACCGCGTTACTCTTAACAATGATTATGAAAATCTCTTTGCTGGAAAGAATTTGTTGTTGATTCAAGTTGAGTCCTTAAATAATTTTGTGATTGGACTTGAAATTGAAGTTGACGGCGAGTATGTAGAAGTAACACCGAATCTGAACAAACTGGTGAATAATTCGATTTATTTTAACAATCATTATACAACCGTCGGTATCGGCAACACTTCGGATGCGGAATTTACAGCACTTACGGGGCTCTATCCACGGGGATACAACTATACTATTTATGAATATAATAATGTGGAATACCAGACGCTTCCGAAGTTGTTTTCAAAAAAAGGTTATGGTACTTTTTCCATGCATGCCAATACCGGAGATTTCTATGACCGTTCTTCGCTCCATCCAAGACTCTATGGTTTTGATTATCATATCGGAAAAGAGCAAATGGAAATCGATGAAAAAGATTTGATTCATAGTTGGCTTAACGATGAAGTGTTTTTAAAAAATGTTATTAATTTAATGCAAGAAGAAAGCACCGACGGTCCGGTGTTTACCTTTGCGATTACTATTTCCTGTCATACGCCCTACAACGTGCCTGAAGAAAGAAAAAAGGAAGAGACGCTCTTTCCGGGGAAAGAAAATTTACTTCCGGAAAACTTTATTCTGAGCCGCAATTTTGCTCTTAATGAACAACTTGTCGGTTATCTTGAACATGTCAGTTATACCGATTATGCATTAGGTAAGGCACTTGCATATCTTGAAGAAAGCGGCATGGCGGAAGATACTGTCGTTGTTCTTTATGGCGACCACGGTAGTGGTATCGTCGATGTCAGTCAGATGTTTTACGAAAATCCGGAACTCTTTAAAAATTCGGTCAATCCAAATATAACTTTAGAAGAAAACGAAATCTCCCGCAAGTTACTGGAAAGGAAAATGCTTGCTCAAGTGCCGATGATTATTTATGATCCTTCCGGCGCCAGTCATGAGATTCTTCCCCCACAAACAATTTCGCTTGTAAGGTCTCATAGTTCTATCAGCAGAACGCTTGCTAATTTATTTGGACTTGATCCCACTTATTATTTCGGAATAAACGCTTTGTCCGATACGCTTACTTTCGCCTATAATCCTCGGAATTTTGATATTTTTGCTGATGGGTTGATAATCTCAGGCCAGTCAATTGATTTCGTGATTGAAAAAGAGTATCAAGAATTTTATGATTTGGAGAAGTTGGAAAAGGTTGTGGAGGCTTTTCGAAAACAAAAAGATTTCAACGATAAACTATTGAAATCAGAAATCTTTCCGAAAATAACGAATAAAAGTTAATTTGCTTTTATTCGTTTTTATATTACTTTATCTAAATTTAGAATTTTGGTATAATAATATTGAATCGTATACTTCTTTCTTGGGATTCATATAATTAAGTATGAATGTAAAGCACCTAGAATTAGATTTTGGAAAGATGTTTTATTATTTATCCGGCACGGGTAAAACAATTGTTTTCTTACATGGTTGGGGACAAAGTTCTGATGCATTCAAAAAGATTATTCCACATTTTGAAAATGATTACGCGGTTTTAAGAATTGACTTACCAGGTTTTGGTATGAGCTCTGATCCTCTTTATCCCTTGAGTCTTGATGATTATGTAGAAGGAGTCAGAAAATTATTTGCAGAGTTAAAGTTAGATAATCCGATAATCATCGCTCATTCATTCGGGGGCAGAATCGGAATCCGTTATGCAAGCAAATATCCTCTCAGTGCTTTAATCCTGGTTAGTTCCGCCGGAATCAGAAAACGAAGTTTATTTCGTTTTCTTAAAATCTATTTCTATAAAGTTAAAAAACTTATTTTTAAAATCATTTCCAAAGCAAAATATCAAAAGCTAATCAAAAATAGCGGCTCCCGAGATTTTCGCTTGGCATCCCCTGTAATGAAGTGGACGCTTTCGAAAGTTATTGCGGAAGATTTGAGGCGAGATTTAAAGAATGTAAACGCGAAAACATATTTATTTTGGGGAATTCATGATCAAGAAACACCGTATGAAGATGCAATTTTAATGAAAAAGTTGCTTTTGGATGCGAAATTGATTCCTTTTTACGAAAGCGGACATTTTTGTTATCTGGATGAGGAAAGAAAATTTATTAAGACATTAAAAAATATTTTATTAGAGGAAGATTTATGGAAACATTCAAGAACATAATCGAATATTTTTCTTTATTTATGACAGCGGTCATGCTGGTTTTGATAACGAATAAAACCTTGCAGATTTTTCAACAATCTCATTATCAATTTCGGAGTTTCAAGAAAAACATTAAACATTATTATCTGAAAGATCCGAGTAATTTTTGGCCGCCTTACATATTCTTTTTCTTTTATTTGCATCTTTGGTATATTCAGTTAATTTACGGAATCTATCTTGGGGTTCTCATTTTCTTTAAGGTACGCAGGAAATCAATTTTAAAACTGAAGTTTACCGCCCGCATTAAAAGAATTTACTTTTTGTTGATAATTACTAATACCTTAATCGCAAGTGTTTTAAGTTGGCAGGCTAAATTACCGCATTTAGGTTCAGCGGTCGCTTTCTTATTTCTGATTACACCTTTTATAGTTTATTTTACAGCCTTACTCATTCAGCCCTTAGAGATTTTAATTTCTTCAATGCACCTTTGCAGGGCTAAAAGAAAGCTTGTCAAGATAGAACCGGTTATAATCGGTATCACCGGCAGTTACGGCAAAACAGGAACGAAAAATATTCTTTTTTCCTTTCTCCAAGATAAATACATGGTCCTACCGAGCCCCGCTTCTTATAATACTATGAACGGCCTTGCTTTAACCATTAACCGCAAACTAAAAAAATATCATGAAGTTTTGATTGCGGAGATGGGGGCGACGGAGATGAAGGACATTGAAAAACTGGTTAAATTTATCCGCCCGAAGTATGGTATCATTACCGCAATCGGTCCTCAACATTTAGAAACATTTAAGTCAATTGAGAATATCTTAACTGAAAAAACTAAACTAATACAGGGACTACCGGGGACAGGAATTGCGATAGTGAATTTTGATAATGATTATTTAAGAAACTATTCTTTTAATTCGAAATGCCGAATCGTCAGTTTTGGTTTAAGAGAAGGTGTTGATTATCAAGCTCGGGATGTAAAAACAGATTTATCCGGAATCAGTTTTAAAACTAAGTATAAAAACAAAGAAATCGAGCTTCGGACGCGGTTGCTCGGGTTTCATAATCTCTATAATATCTTAGCTGCTTTTGCACTTGCATCTGAGCTTGGAATTCCGGAAAGTGAACTTATTTACCAAACCTCTGTTTTAGAGCCTGTAGAAAACAGATTGACACTTCGCGAGGAAGGCGATTTGGTGATATTGGATGATTCGTTTAATTCAAATCCGGAAGGATTTAAAAATGCTCTGGATGTGCTTTCAAAATTTAATAAATTTAAGATTCTGATTACTCCGGGAATAGTTGAGGGGGGCAAAGAAGAATCAAAAATAAATCTTGGGCTTGCGGAAAAGATCTCCGCAGTATGCGATTTAGTTATTCTGATAAAAACAAAAGCTTCTTTATCTATCAAAAAAGGCCTTGATGAACATAGTTATCAGGATGTGAAGGTTGTAGAAGATTTCCGGAAAGCCATTAAATTTGTCAAGGAAAACTATCCAGATGCTGCTGTTTTGATAGAAAACGACATCACTGACATTTATAAAATTTAGGGGGAGAAAGTTTGAAAAAAAGAATTGGGATTGTCTTTGGTGGAAACTCAGTGGAACATGAAATCTCAATTTTATCATTAATACAAGCAAGTCATGCAATTGATACAAGTAAATACGAAGTCCTGCCGATTTATTTGACCAAGGAAGGGGAGTTTTGGGTAGGACCAGAGTTCACAAATTTAAAAACCTTTCAAAAGAAAAAAATCAAACATTATCAGGTTGCTTTTTATAAAAAGAATGGAGAGCTCCGTTTAAAGGGAACTAGTTTCCTACCTTTTAAGTACAGGAAACCTTTAGAATTGATTATTCCGATTGTACACGGAAAGAATGTTGAAGACGGAAGTCTGGCAGGATTCTTTAAGATTTTTGATACAGCGTATGCGAGTTCCGATATACTTCCGGCTGCACTCTTTCAAAATAAGCATTATACAAAAAAAATCTTGTCTTTTGACGGTTTACCCGTGCTTCCTTATCTTTATTGTACAATTTCCGACTATAAGAAAAACCCGGATTCTGTACTCGAAGAAATTGAAAAGTTAAATTTTCCGGTTATCATTAAACCAGTATCGCTTGGCTCTAGTATTGGAATCAAAGTTGCGGAAAACAAAGAAGAGTTACAGCGGGCAATCAATTACGCTTTAAAATACGAAGATTATTTCATTGTAGAGAGGAAGCTTGCTCATTTTCGGGAGTTTAATCAGGCGCTCTTAGAAAGAGACGGGGATTATGAATTGTCGGCTATTGAGGAAGTCAAATCGGAAAATAGTTTTTTGACTTTCTCTGATAAATATCTCCCTTCAACCTCCAAACATGAAATACCCGCTCTCATTTCAACAAAACTCCGGGCGGAAATCAGCCGAATCAGTATGGAGATGGCAAGGAATTATTGTTTTAGAGGGGTTGTTCGGATTGATTATTTATATGATCTTAGTGAAAAGAAAATTTATGTGAACGAGGTTAATACAATCCCGGGATCGCTTGCTTATTATCTATTTGAAGAGCAACTTAGTTATCCGGACTTAATTGATGTTTTGATTAAATCTGCTTTTAGAGCCAAATATCGGCAGGATTTAAAACTAAATTCTTTTGCTTCAATGGTTTTATCGACAACTAAACTTTTAAAGAAGTAGTTCGGAAACGGACTACTTTTTACTTGATTTTTAAGGAAAGATGAAGTATATTTATGGTATAATATTTTTAGGTGAAATATGGACAAGGTATTAATTAATTTTTTTAAAAATAATAATTTAAAATTTAAGAATAAAACTTTTGTTTTGGCGATTTCAACCGGGGTTGACTCCATGGTTATGCTGCAGGCATTTTTAAATTTAAAAGATAAATTTGCACTCAAATTGCATGTTGCTCATTATAACCATCGAATGCGGATGCAATCTGAAGTTGAAGAAGAGTTTTTAAAAGAATATTGTTTAAAGAATGATATTTCCTGCAATGTTGAAAGCTTGCAGGAAGATGCAACTGGAAACTTTCAAAGTTTCGCAAGAACCAAGCGTTACGAATTTTTTTATAAGGTTTGCGCAAGTTTACAGGCCGACTATCTAGTGCTTGCTCATCATGCGGATGACAATATCGAAACAATTTTAATGCGGATTATTCGCGGCAGCAACCTGAAAGGTTATTCAGGGATGGATGAAGTTGTTCCTTTTCATAATTCGTTGTTGATTCGTCCCTTTCTTAGAACCGCAAAATCAGAGTTGATAAATTATGCAAATCTACATAAACTAAAATATTATCAGGACGAATCTAATTTTGATGATATCTATACACGCAACAGGATTCGCAAAGAAATTGTCCCCGTTCTCTATAACGAAGATCAAAATGTGTACCTAAAATTTCAAGATTTTTCAGAAACGCTGAAAGAAGCCAATAAACTCTTGGAAGAAAAGGTAAACAACTTTTTAAACATAACCATCAAAGGGGTAAACTATGTTAACTTTTCGCTTCTGGAATTCTTAAAACTAAATAATTTTCTTAGGATTGAGGTTTTATTTAAATTACTTAAAGAATATGAACTTTCAAAAAGTGCTATAGAAGAAATCTTAAAACTAATTTTATCTACAAAGAAAAATTTAAAAGTTCACTTCAAAAATCAATTTACCTTCGTAAAGGAGTATAATAAGATTTCCTTTTATCGAGGTCTGATTGAGACTCCAAAATTTGATGTTTTAATCATAGGTCCCGGCACCTATCAGTTGAGTGACAAGATTTCGGTAAATGTTATAAAAAAAGACAGTATCGATATTCCCAATTATGCTGATTTGTGGTATAATACTAATATGTTGCCGATTAGACTGAGGAATCGAAAACCCGGCGACAAAATTTTAATTGAAACAGGATATAAAAAAGTTAAGGATCTTTTAATTGACAAAAAGATCGGTATTTTAGAAAGAGAACAAGTCATAATATGTGAGAAGGACAAAGAAATATTGGCAGTTCTCGGAATCAGAAAAAGTTCAGTTCTAAAACAAATGAAGAATAATGATATAATAATAAAGGTGGAAAGAAAAGATGGATAGTTTTGTTGAAGAAGTATTGTTGGAACATAAAGATATTGTTGATATTTGTAATCGATTAGGTAAAGAACTTACCGCTGATTATCAGGATAAAAGGCCAATTTTGGTTGGTTTGTTGAAAGGAAGCATTCCCTTTTTGGCTGAGTTGATTAAACATATCAAATGTGATCTTGAGATTGACTTTATGCAAGCTTCCAGTTACGAAGGAACCAAATCTAAAGGTACGGTTATGGTTCTTAAAGATTTGATTACACCGGTTATTGGCAGACATTTGCTGATTGTAGAAGATATTGTTGATACCGGCTTTACCCTGCAAGAAGTGATGAATTTGTTGCAGGATCGAGGTGCAGCCAGCATTGAGGTCGTTACTTTGCTTGACAAACCCGCAGGAAGAAAAGTCGACGTAACACCGAAATATATCGGGAAAACAATACCCAATAAATTTGTTATTGGATTTGGACTTGATTATAATGAGATATACCGGAATCTTGATTATGTCGGTGTATTGAAAGAATCCGTTTACAAGAAATAAGGAGGATTTGATGGCACAAGGACCACAGAAACAACAGCCTAAACGCGGTTTTAGAACTGATATAGGCGTTATACTAATAATAATATTGGTGATTGTAGGAATCTTTTTCTTTATGAGAAATGCGGCTACAGCACCGGACGAACTTGATATTAAAGATTTTGAAACATATTTGGTAGAAGAAAAAATAAAATCCGTTGATGTCACTCCGGTCGGTGGCGAAAACCTTGGTTGGTTGCGGATAACCGGAAAATATCTGGACGAAGAAGGACGCGAACGAAGATATGAAATAATCATTCTTCAAGAACAGTTTATTACCGATTATTATGATCCCATCATAAAAGGTAATGCGGATATAGAATATACCAATACACCGCGTCAGACGACTGATTGGCTTTCAATTCTAACCTTTATCATTCCGATTGTCTTGTTTGTCGGTTTTATGATTTTCCTATTCCGGAATTCTTCTTCTGGAAGCAATAAAGCTTTTGATTTTGGAAAATCACGAGCCAGAATGGCAAGGCATTCTAAGGTCACATTTAAAGATGTAGCTGGAGTTGATGAAGAGCGTGAAGAACTTGAAGAAATAATTGACTTTCTGAAACATCCACGCAAGTATTTTGAAATCGGAGCTCGGATTCCGAAAGGTGTTTTATTAGTCGGACCTCCGGGAACCGGTAAGACATTATTAGCGAAAGCGGTCGCAGGAGAAGCGAAAGTACCTTTCTATTCAATTTCAGGTAGTGATTTTGTCGAGATGTTCGTTGGTGTTGGTGCGAGTCGTGTTCGTGACATGTTTAAAACAGCAAAACAAAATGCACCATGTATCGTCTTTATTGACGAGATTGATGCCGTCGGCCGCCAAAGAGGAGCCGGTTTGGGCGGAGGCCATGATGAACGCGAACAAACCTTGAACCAATTGTTGGTTGAAATGGACGGATTTGAAGAAAACTCCGGCGTCATTGTTATGGCAGCAACAAACCGCGTTGACGTATTGGACCCGGCATTACTCCGTCCGGGACGTTTTGACCGTCAGATTAGAATCTCTAATCCTGATGTTCAAGGACGGACGGCAATTCTTAAAGTACATGCTCGTAATAAAAAACTTTCACAGAAAATTAATCTGAATGATATTGCCAAGAGAACACCTGGATTTTCGGGAGCGGATCTTGAGAACTTATTGAACGAAGCAGCATTGCTTGCTGCTCGTGAAGGTCGCAGAGAAATTAAAATCTATGATATTGACGAAGCGGTTGACCGGGTATTAATGGGGCCCGCAAAACGGAGTCGTAAGTATTCCGATACCGAAAAAAGGATTATCGCTTTTCATGAAGCGGGACATGCTGTTCTCGGACTCAAACTCGATAATGCCGATATTGTACAAAAGGTGACGATTGTGCCCCGCGGGGAAGCGGGCGGTTATAACCTGATGACTCCCGAAGAAGAACGGTTCTTGCAAACCAAGAACGGTTTGCTTGATACTATTACCGGACTTTTAGGCGGACGAGTTGCGGAAGAATTGATGACAAACGAAATTACCACAGGCGCTCACAATGACTTCCAAAAAGCAACGCGCATTGCCCGGGCGATGGTTACTGAATTCGGTATGAGTAAACTCGGTCCGATTCAATATGAAAGAGCATCCCATGAGGTCTTCTTGGGTCGGGATTATATGAAGGACAAGAATTTTTCCGATCAGGTGGCTTTGGAAATCGACCAAGCAATCAGAGAGATAATCGATGACGCTTATAAAAAAGCTCAAAAGGTTTTAACTGAAAACAAGGACCTTTTGATACTGCTTGCAAATCATTTGATTGAAATTGAAACCTTAACGAAGGAAGATATCTATGAGCTTGCGGAAACGGGAAAACTTGCATGGTGGGAAAAGAAGAAAGCCAAAGAAGAAGCTGAAAGAATAGCCCAAGAAAAAGAAGAAGAATTGCAAGAAATTTACCGGAAACAACTCAAAGCTATGGAAGAAGCTAAGAAGCTTACTCAACAAGAAAAATCCGGAGAAGAAGAAAAAAATGAGGCTTGATAAGTTTCTGAAGGTTTCAAGAATAATTAAAAGAAGAACGGTTGCGAAAGAGGCCGGAGAAGCCGGAAAAATTATGGTTAATTCAAAAGTAGCTAAACCGAGTACGGTTCTTAAAATCGGCGACATTGTTGAAGTTAATTACTTTAAAAAGACAATTATTTTTAAAGTGCTTTCTCTGCAACCAAGTATTAGAAAAGAAGAAGCTAAAGAAATGTTTGAAATTATTAATATTATTGAAAATTAATGTGATTCGTAATGAATCACATTTTTTTCTTATAAAACATCTTGTTTTGGGAATAATAGAGAAAGAAAATACAGAAAGGAAATCAAGATGAAAAGAGTTTATTTAGGGTTAATATTAAAAATAATACTTATATTTGTTAGCGCTTGGATTGCCTATGGTATAATCGAGGACAATCCTTTACTTTGGATATTTATTACTTCGCTGGCTGTTGCGCTCATTACTTTTCTGGTCGGTGACATGTTGGTATTTCCTCGTTATGGAAATGTTTCGGGCGCGGTTGCAGACGCAGTTCTTGCTGCAATAATCGCTTGGATAATCGATTTGCTTTCAGCAAATTTCTATGTAACTTGGATTAGCACCTTAGTCTTTGTGGTATTGATTTTTATCGTTGAATTGCTATTACATCGATATTTAGAAAGGCGAGACACATAAAAAACTAAAATATTCTGCGGAATATTTTAGTTTTTTCTTTATAATAGCGACAATAAATGATATAATTTTTTTTAGAATGGAGTATGATAGCATGAAAAGGAAGTTGAAGTTAATGGGATATGTAATCCTAATTTTAGTTTTTATCTGGGTTGTTTTCGGAATCATTCCTCCTAAAAAAGTGATTGCGGAAAACCCTTTTATTATAAAACCCGGAGACAAACCTCTGGTTGCCGCTCATCGGGGCGGAAAAAATCTCAATCCGGAAAATACCTTTATGGCTTTTGATGATGCCGTCAATAAGTACAAGGTCGACATTTTAGAACTTGATCTTTGTTTAACAAAAGACGGTAAACTCGTTGCCAGTCATGACTTATGGATAAATGATTTGTGTGATGTAGAAGAAGTAAAGAGAAGTGATGAAAAATATTATGTTTTAGAGCATACGCTTGAAGAATTGCGTGAGTTCAATTTTGGTGCTAAATTTACCGATAAGAACGGAAATCAACCCTATAAAGATTTAGTTAATCCGGATTCGCCCAACAGGAAGGAAATTATCCGCGAAAATAAACTGGCGATTGCGACTGCAGAAGAGATTTTTGCTGCTTATAAAGATACGAAATTAATGTATATTGTAGAAATAAAAGATAGCGGTGGTGCAGGAAAACTAGCTGCGGATAGGCTTAATTATCTAATAAATGATCTATTTAAAGATTATCAGCTTCAAAAAAGGGTAGTTATCGGCACTTTTCATACTGAAATTGAAAAGTATTTAAAAGAAAAGTATTCAAAAATTATGCGTGGCGGTAGTACGGGCGAGGTAACCAAGTTTGTTTTGACGCAGATGTTCAGGGTTAATATTTTTGATAATTCTTCCTTTGTTTGTTTGCAAATACCGACCGAAGCAGAGGCTTTCGGAATAAATTTTGATCTTACCAGAAAAACATATCTTAAAAGAGCTCACAGACGCAATATTTCCGTTCAGTATTGGACGATTAATGACAAAGAAGAAATGCGAAAGTTGATTGAATTGGGGGCAGATGTTATTATGACAGATAATCCAGATTTATTTTTAGAAGTGATAGAGGAGATGGGGTATTTATGACAATAGTTTTAGGATCGGCTTCCGCCCGAAGAAAAGAACTTCTTGAGCTTTTAGGTTATGTATTCCTTGTTCATCCGGTGGATGTAGATGAACAGCTGAATTCTTATCGTAATGCTGAAGATTTTGCTCATCAAGTAGCGCTAAAAAAAGGGCTTGCAACAATGGTTTTTCATCCCGAAGATTTGGTCATCTGTGCTGATACAATAGTGGTTTTAGAGGATAAAATTCTCGGAAAACCGGAGGATCTTCCCGCTGCAAGAAAAATGATTGGTTCCTTATCAGGAAAGACACACCATGTTATTACGGGCGTCTTTTTGAATTATCAAGATTATCAAAAGGTATTTACCGAAAAAACGCAAGTTCGAATCGATCAGATGAGTGCAGCTGAAGTAGAAGTTTATATTAATACTAAAGAGCCCTATGATAAGTCGGGCGGTTATGCTATTCAAGGGATTTTCGGAAAACATGTAAAGGGGATTCATGGAGATTTTTATAATGTTATGGGTCTTCCGATAAATCGACTTTATCGGGAAATAAAGAAGATCGAAAGTAAATATAAAATTAGTTTTCCAAGAAAATAATAAAAGTCTGTCAGCAATTTGACAGACTTTTATTCTAAATAAGCAATAAGGAGTTTTAAAGTATCGTTTACAGCCTCGAGATGAGTTCTTTCCATACCATGGGAAGCGCTGACCCCGGGACCGATTAAGGCGCCGCGGATATTGTTTCCGCCTCTTAAAGCTGCGGATACATCGGAGCCGTAATAAGGATAAATATCGACAGCATGGTTTAATTTGTTTTTCTTGGCCAGCTCAATTAAGCGATTGGTAATTTCAAAATCATATGGCGTCGAACTGTCCTTTACACAAATTGAAACATCAAATTCGGTGCAAGACAAATCCTCGCCGACACAGCCCATATCAACAGCAATCATTTCGTCAAGTTTGGGGATGGAACTCGCCCCGTGACCAACTTCTTCATAGGTAGATATGATAATTACTAAATTATTTTTTAATTTAATCTTTTTATCAAACAAATAGTCAATTAGAGAAAAGAGAATTGCAACGCTGATTTTATCGTCAAGAAAACGCGATTTAATAAATCCGGTTTCGGTAATGACCGTTTTTGAATCTACTGCGATAAAATCGCCGACTCCAATACCTAACTTTTCTACATCAGCTTTTGATTTAACTTTTTCGTCAAGTCTGACATGCATGTTTTCTTCGGTTCGGGGCAATGTTTTTGCATCCTTATAGACATGCACCGAAGGGCTGTTTGATAAAATGGTTCCGGTAAATGCCCGTCCATCTCTGGTCAGCACTTGACAGTATTCACCATCATAGGTAGGTAAACTCGGACCGCCGATAACACTGAAGCGAAGTGTTCCGTTTGCATTGATGCTTCTTACCATCGCCCCTAATGTGTCAACATGAGCGGAAAGCCCGATTGTATAGTCGATTTTACCGGGAAATTCAATAATTAAATTTCCTTTATTAGAAATGCTATATTTAATTTTCTTTCGTTTGCACTCTTCCGCAAGAAAGTCTATCACGTTCTTGGTATAACCGGAAGGACTCGGGATAGCTAAGATTTTCTTGGCGAATTCCAAGGTTTTCATAATTTGCTCTCCTTTTCAATTTGTTCCAATTCTTCTTTGGAATAGATATATTGATTTTTACAGTAATGACAAATGACTTCCGCTTGACCATCAGTTTCGATAATGTTACGGATTTCGGCCTTTCCGATTGAGGCGATTCCTCGTGCGAATTTATCTTTGCTGCAGGCACAATGATAACGAACATTCATTTTATCCAAAATCTCATAATCGTCTCCGAAAATCAATTTGAGGATGTTCTCTAAATCTTCGTTTTCAGCAAGCAATCCGGAAAAACTCGAAAGTATCGGTGTTTTGAATTCTAAAAATTCAATATCTTCTTCGCGAGCATCGGGCATCAATTGAATAATTATACCTCCGCATAAACTGCAGGTATTGTCTTCTTTGATGACAGAACCGAGACTTGTGAGTGTCGGGGTTTGCTCGGAATGCGCAAAATAATAGGTGAAGTCTTTCGCAAGATCCCCGGTTTGTAAAGGGATAGTTGATGAATAAAAATCTTTTAATTTCAAATCTTTAATAACGTCGATATAACCGTTATAACCTAAAGTTGTCACTTCGTCCAAGTTGTTATGTTTTGAGAAATGGACATGGGGATTGCGGACATAACCTCGTGCTTCCCCTTTCGCATTACTATCAGCAACAACAACTCCGATTGGACCGTTTCCGTCAATTTTGATAGTCAAAGCTTCTTCGCCCTTAAGCATTGCTCCCATCAACAGAGCAACCGTTAAGGTTTTTCCAAGAATGGAAGCGGCACTTGGCCATAAATCATGTGTTAAAATTGCATCATTTGTTACTTTGGTTGTACGGGTAATATAAACCCGCACTCTACCGTTTCTAGCTAATGCTTTAATTAAATAATCCATAAAAATTACCTCAAATAGTATTATATCACAAAGTAGTAAGTTTTTATCCATATTAATCAGCAAAATTGCCTTAACAAATTTCTTTTTTTGTGTTATAATATATAATAATTTAGGAGTGATTTAGTATGGAAAAAGTTTTTATCAAAAGCAAGTTTAACAGAAAACTATACACAAAGTTCTTTTATTTCAATTTATTACAGAAATCCGCTTCAATCTACTTCTTTTTCTTGGCTGCTCTTTTAAGTTTGTATCTCGCAATTAATGTTACAGTAAATCCGGATGCTGACAACACCAGCACTACAATCTATTGGTTGTTTGCGCTCTTTTTACTTTCCGGTCTTCCTGCTTTTACCTACGGAAGAATTAGTGCAACCGTTAAAAAGATAGAAAAGGAACTTGGCGACAAATTAGAAATAATTGAAATTTCGAAACCAAAAATTGTTCGATTTGTTGAAGGGGTTCAAGGCAAAGTTGTACTTGGCTGGGAAAATTTTGACAGCGTCTATGAATATAAAGATTATATCTTTATGTATATTGACCGTGATCGTGGTTTAGTATTTACAAAGGATAGTATTTTAGATGGGGATCTCGAAACTTTTCGGAAACTTGCTATGAATAATCTGCGACCGGGAAAAAAAGGAAAGGTCAGATATTTTAAGAGATTTAAGGAAGAAAAATAATGATTGATTTCCATGATTATAAATCCTATGTATTAGATAATCAGGATCTTATTCAATTTCTAAGAGAAAGCAAATCAATTATTTATGACCGTTTTGAAGATGTTTTTCAAGTATTGGAATTTATTGAAAAACGCGTCGAGAAATATGAAAAAGTTGAAGAAGAATTTGAAGTCATTTTTGAAGCAGGATTTGCTTACCTCCATGAACAAATGGAAGAGCTTAAAAGTATTATTAATTTATATTTCAAAAATGATGTAGCCGGTTTAAATAAATATGCAAGCCTAATCAATTACTATCTTTACTTAAGCGATCTGATTGAAACATTAACAGAGAAATCACTTTATAGTGAAGATGCAAAACAGGCAATAGCTAATATTTATGAGGAAATAGAAACAATCTTTTCTGAAAAAAAAGCTTTTGAACAAGAAATATTCAACCAGTTTAATCTTGTTGTAGAGGAATATGCTCCGGTTGGTACTCTTTCTACACAGGAGATTTACGGAATGATTAAAGAAGAAATTGATGTTTGGGAATAAAAAATAGATAATATTTTGCATCAGCTTACAGCTGATGTTTTTTATTAGAATAATTAGATATAAAAACACTAGCCCCAAGGGACTAGTGTAGTTTATTTACCTAATCGTTACGCTCTTTGTTGCTATGGCGCATATGGGGGAATAGAAGAACATCTCTGATGGAATCGGTTTGTGTTAACAACATTACTGTTCTGTCAATTCCGATTCCTAGTCCCCCTGTCGGCGGCAATCCATATTCTAAAGCTTCGATATAATCATAATCCATATCCGTCGCTTCATCGTTTCCGAGTTCTTTTTCTTTTAATTGATTAAGGAAGCGTTCGTGTTGATCGATTGGATCGTTTAGTTCGGTGAAAGCATTAGCATATTCTTTTTTATTAATGAATAGTTCAAATCTTTCGGTAAAACGCGGATCGCTGCTTTTCTTAGCTAGCGGGCTGATTTCTAGCGGATGTCCGTAGATAAAAGTCGGTTGAATTAAAGTTTGTTCTACGTATTTTTCAAAGAATAAATTAACGATATGACCGAAGGCTTTTTGATGATTTTCTATATTTAGATCATATTCTTTTGCAAGTTTTAATGCTTCTTCTTCAGTTGCGACTTCGAAAAAATTGACATCGATTTGTTCATTAATAGCGTCAACCATATGAATTCGTTTGAAGGGTTTTTCAAAATCCAAAATATTGCCTTGATATTCAAAGGTTCTGGATTTCAGCACTTCATCGCATAAATAACAGAAACATTCTTCTACAAGATCCATCATTCCTTCCATATCAGAATAAGCGAGATAAGCTTCGACGGTTGTGAATTCTGGATTATGGGTTGAATCCATACCTTCATTCCGGAAGAGTCTCCCGACTTCGTAGACAGCTTCCATACCGCCCACAATTAATCTTTTTAAAGGAAGTTCTGTTGCGATACGTAGATAGAAGTCCATATCCAAAGCATTATGACGGGTAATGAAGGGACGTGCATTGGCACCACCTAGGATTGGTTGTAAGATTGGAGTTTCAACCTCGACAAATCCTTTGCTGTCAAAGAATCTTTGGAAGGTACGGATGATTTGTGGTCTTAAGAAAGCTATTCGTCTTGATTCTTCATTAACGATTAAATCAACATAACGCCGTCTTCTGGCTTCTTCTTTATCTTGAAGACCGTGGAATTTTTCCGGTAGTGGCCTTAAGGCTTTGCATAAGTGGGTATATTTGCTTGCTTTTAAGGTTAATTCGCCCATATCGGTTCGAATCAATTCGCCTTCGATACCAACGATATCACCTAAATCGGCTTTTTTAAAGAGTTTGTATTCAAGTTCACTCAAAGAATCACTTCGACAATACACCTGAAACTGACCGTAGCGATCTTGAATATGCATGAAACCAGTTTTTCCTTTGCCGCGTTTGGTCATAATCCGCCCGGCAATGGAAGCTTTGATATTCATTTCTAATAATTCTTCTTTGGAATACTGATCATAGTCATCTTTTAGTGATTTGGAAGTTGCTGTACGTTTGAAAGCACTGCCGAAGGGATCGATGCCTTTGGCCCTTAAGTCTTCCATTTTTTGACGCCTGACTATTTCTTGGTCATTCAAATTTCTGTAATCCATATTTTCACCTCTAATAATTAATTATTATAGCATATTTTCATTATAAAGCCAAATTATTTTATGCTTCAAGATAAGGAAATAAGAGACTCGCAATTAAGCAATAACCTTCAAAATTAAGATGTAAACCTTCAATTGTATATTTTTTATTTAAGTTGCCGTTTTCGTCAAGCAAATTATTATAAATGTCGATATAGACAAAGTTATTGTCATTACAAAAAGCTTCAACTTCAGAGTTAATTGCTGCTATATCATTATTCTTTCTTTTACCGACAAAGAAGATACTGAAAAATTTAGCTTTTCTATTGACCGGATAAAGCGAGATAAAATATATTTGTGCATTCGGCAAGTTTTCTTTTAAACGAAGCAGTATTTCTTTAATATTAACGAGGAGGTTTTGCCTTAATTGTTTCTTGCTGTTTAAATCATTTGTTCCAATTTGGAGAAAAACCTTGCTCGGTTTTAGTGCAATGACATTTGATTCAAGTCTTTCAAGTACGCCGATTGTTTTATCGCTGGCAATTCCGCGATTATAGGGATTGAACTGATGAAAAAACTCTTCAATCCGAAAAAACTCAGTTAAGGAATCACCTAAAAAGACAGTTTTTCCTTTTTCAAGATAATCCTGATATGCGGAATATTGTCTGGCTTTCAGTTTTGTGATTCTATCAATTTGTTTTATAACAAGAATTAATATGATAGTAAGAACAAAAATAATTGCAGAAAGAAAAGCAACGATAAAAATAAGGATGGGTTTAACCATAAAAACACCTCGAATATATCATATCATAAAATTTAAATATTTGAACAAAAAAACATAAGCTTTTGCTTATGTCAGAGCGTTGACAAAGTCAACGCTCATATTTTTTTATATAAATTAAAAACAAAAGTGGGATAAAGTGATTGATTTTCATATGATATAACCTTGTATTATAACGATTTATGCGTATTTTTAATACTA
>DUTX01000094.1 GCA_012841865.1 Acholeplasmataceae bacterium
TATTGGTTTCTAAAAGTTCTTCAATCCTTAGCTCCATCTGATGGATATCTTCATCGCGAGCAACCGAAGTTTTTTCAATTTGCGTTTTAATATGCTCGTATTCTTCTGGGGAAAGATATTTTAAACTTAAATCTTCGAGTTCTGCTTTAATTTTATACATACCCAGCCTGTGAGCAAGGGGCGCATATAAATCCATCGTTTCCTTCGCAATCTTTTGCTGTTTATCGGGGGTCTGAAAGTCTAAAGTCCGCATATTGTGGACTCTGTCGATTAACTTAACCAGAATAACCCTGATGTCTTTTGCCATAGCAAGCAAAATCTTTTGATGGGTTCGTGCTAAAGCTTTCTCTTTGGTCATGTATTTTAATTGACCGATCTTCGTTACTCCGTCAACAATGCTAGTGATATCTTCACCGAACAGTCCAATCATTTCTTCCTTGGAAAGATCAGTATCTTCCAACAAATCATGGAGCAGGCCAGCACAAATCGTTGCCGGAGAAGCATGTAGTTCCGCAAGCATATATGCTACTTCCAGAGGATGCTGAATATAGGGATCCTTGGATTTTCGGAATTGACCTTCATGTTTCTGCCGCGCCAGTTCATAGGCTTCGCGAATCATTTCAATACTTTTCTGATTCTTTAAATATTCACTCGCCTTTGCAATCACATCACCGATTGTCTTTTTATCGCCCATATTCAACCTCCTTTCTGTTAGTATTTTCTCAGACTATTAATACTTGATTAAAGTTTTATAATCATATCCTTTTAATAAATCGCGACCTTTAAGGTCTTCAAGTTCTATCAAAAAACCGAGTCCGACAACGACACCGCCAAGTTTTTCGACCAAGTCGATAGCGGCTTTCATTGTTCCCCCAGTCGCAAGCAAATCATCAATAATCAAAACTTTTTGACCCTTTTTAATCGCATCTTTATGAATGCAAAGGGTATTGCTTCCATACTCAAGACTATAGGAAACACTGATCGTCTCACGCGGCAGTTTGTTTGGTTTTCTGATTGGAACAAAACCTATTTTTAATTCATAAGCAATCGGGCAACCAAAAATAAATCCACGCGATTCGGGACCAACAATCAATTCCGCTCCTTTTTCTATAGCAAAGTCTTTGAGCTCTGCACAAGCGGAACGGAAAGCTTCGCCATCAGCCATTAAAGGCGTAATGTCGCGAAAGAGAATCCCGTCAATCGGAAAATTTTCAACTGCAGCAATAAACTTCTTATAATCCATCATTTCACTCCTTACTAATATACACTATATTATATCATATTTGGATTGAATTTTAAATTTAAATTTGTATTTTTTTGTAAAGAAAGGGCATTTATCAAAAGAAGATGATACTAGCATATGTAATAATTAATTTTATAAACAAAAATCTCGCCTATAAGGACGAGATTATATTTACTCTATTATAATCAATTGTAAATCAATCATCGATATTGTCAACAAACTGAGTAATCTATAAACATTATTTTTGGAATAATATAATTCTTGTTCATTATAAATTTTTGTATTTATTTTTCCAAAATTATCAAGATCATTAGGAGCAAAATTATGTTTTATAAGTGCTTTTATTACCTTATACATCTCCTGACAAGCATTGATAATTTCCTTAGAAAAGATTAAATTATTTTGATATTTTTTATAGTTTTTATATTGTTTTAATTCACAAGAAGGCAATTTTAATGAATTACATTTCTTTTCAAAACAAGATATTATAAAAGCTTCTATTTTAGGATAACTCAATAATAACAAACCGTTCATCTCCTCGCCATTGTCTCTAGAGTTTTTTAATGTTAGAAGTAGTTGTTCAATTATGCGAGAAGGATTGGAAGAAGGATCTCGATCAAACAAATAATAAATTGCTGCCTTATTAGGTTCTAATTGATATTCGTAAAATAAAACTTCAAAAATTTTGTCTAGATAATCTTTTCCGGTTGTAATACTTGAAATACATGAATACTCAGAATTAATGACAAAGACAATCGAGTTTTTATTCGTTTTGCTTTCATATCGATGATATGGTTTGCAATTCACACTTCTTCTTACTTCAACAAACGAATAATCAAAAACTTTTGTAAAAATACGATTTAAAATACTAAATTCTGTTCTCTCTCCCTCTACAATATAGATTACCCTACCTATATTTTTTTCTTTATTTAGAGCTATTCGGGGTATTCTTGTAATTAGGCAAGCCATTAAAAACTCCACTCAAATACATCTTTTCTAAATTCTGAGATTCACGCGGTCCTTCCGATGAAAACCTCTTTAATAAAGAACCTTTTTCATCATCAAAATTAATCGAATAGATTTGATCGGGTCTCAGTAAGATGTTACTTAAAAGGTTTGTAGAGTGGGAGACGATAAAAAGCTGCGAAGATTTAGAATTTGTCATAAAATATCTTACGATTAATTCTTCCAATTCATTATGGAATGCACTGCTAAATTCATCTATCACAAGAATACATTCGTTCTCAAGTGTGTGAAAAATTACAGGAAGCATATTAAGTAATGTTTGATTCCCTAACGATTCGCAAAATAAAGGAATCCAAATATCAATATTGTTTTTTTTCAAAAATATTTCTTTACGATCTTTTATAATAGCCAATAAATCTTTAGAAATTTGGTACTTATTTTCATAACGAATTTCTTGATTAAAACCAAAAAATTTGAAAAATTTATTGATTTTATCCACACCATATTCCTCAATATATTTTGTTGTATCTAATAGCTTATTATTTGAAACAATATTTCTTTCCACAGAATTGAAATACACAGAATTGCTAAGGAAATCAAACCATTTATTTAAAGAAGGATATCCTTGGAATTTAGTATTAAAATAGATGTTTCTAATAAAGAGAGTTTTGTTGTCTATATCTTGTTCATCATAGTTTTTTCTTTTGGTTACTTTTGATTCAGCATTAGTTCTAATTCTGTAGAACATTTTTCGGTTGTTCACTTCCAAATACTCCTTGTTTACGACACCTTCACGTGTAAGGCTAAAACCATAAACAATTTGATCGTTATTTATATTAAAAGTGTATTCCAATTCCATTTCATCAGAACTAGAAAAAAAACAGAAAAAAGGAGTTGTATTAAAATTTTCATTACTAAAAAGCATCATAAATAAGAATAAGATGCTTTTAATGGCATTTGTTTTTCCGGAAGCATTAGCTCCAACAAATAACAACCCCTTCAAAACTCCATTATATACATTAGTCTCAGATAAAAATTTGTAATTAGTTGCTTTTACATCAATAATGGTTTCATTCCTAAAGGACATAAAATTTTTTAATTTAATTTTTGTAAGCATAGAAGCACCTCATAATATATTATGCTTAAAAATGTAATTTTAATACACTTTAATTTGACTTGAGTGTAATTTTTTTACACCTTATTTTAGCATTTATTTTAAATAATGTCAAACAATTTTTACCAAAATTTATTTTTCATTTTATTTTGTAAAACAAAAAGCCAAAAATTTATATTGTGGCTTGTATTTTAGATTAATGAACGACCTTTAATTCTTCCTTGGGATAAACATAACCGGTAATCGGCGGCATCGAATTATAAACCTTGTCTAAATCAAAGATTCCGTAGCTGACTCCGAGGTTTTTCTTAATCCCTTTAAAAATTCCTTGAAGCAAAACCGTTGTTAAATCCAAGTTAGCAAGATAAACCGCTACTTTTGAATCAGGTTTAATCTTTTCTAACTCTTCCTGATATACGGAAAGGGGAATAATCATCCGGCCTCTGTCTTTCATTGTTGCTTGAATTATCGGAATTATTACCGGAAAGCCGTCTTCATCAACAAAGCTAATAAACTTCAAGGAATCTATAGCTTTCATTAATTTAACTGTAAAGCCTTTGGCGATTTCTTTTCCGGAAGAATTCACTCGCGGTTTAATTAATCTTCCCTGCAAGGCACCTTTGATAATTTTTCCCATCGGAAGTTTTTGTTTTCCGGAAAAAGCTGTTAGTTTCATATAATGGACTTTGCCGATTCCAAAATAAGTATTATAACGGAAAAGCGGAGCGCTGTTTAAAAGATCATATTCCGGACCTGTGTCTTTGATATCGGTTTCGATTGCTTTTCCGTTCCACCATTCTTTTTCGGTATTTAAAACCAAGAATCCGGCTTTCGGATTATCCTTTAAATACATTTTACTTTTTCCGTGGATAAATTCTCCCCAGATAATCTCATCATCTTTCAAAGCTTGAATTGTATTAATGAAAGCAATATGCGGGTATCCTTCCGGACTAATCGAAGCAATTAATCCGACTTTTCCGGATACAGCAAATTTTTCGCGGTCTTCATGAGTAATATATGACATGTTAAACCTCCAATTTTGTAGCTCCGGACCAGATTGCATTCTTGACATATTTTTTCGCAATCTCGCAAAGCTCTGTCATTTTTTCTTTGGTCATCAGTTCTTCTTCTTCATATTCCCAGACATTACCAAGCAGACGGTATTTGTCTTTGGAAAGATTGTTGAAGCTGACAAGTTCCCATTTTTCCAGATTCAGAAGCTTATCTCTGATGAATTCGCCCAGTTTTTCAATATTTTCCAGACTGTCGGTGGAATTTGGAATAATCGGAGTTCTGATCCAAACTTTCGGATAAGTGATTTTGCCTAGTTTAATCGCATTTTCCTTAATCCGTTTATTACCGACACCCGTGTATTTTTTATGGATATCTTCATCAAAGATTTTCAAATCAAATAAAATTAAATCAACATAAGGCAGTAACCTCTCCAACATTTCAAAAGGATAATGCCCGGCTGTATCTAAAGCAGTGTGTATTCCAACTCCTTTTAATTTTTTTAAAAGTTCCAAAACATAATCATTATGTAAAACTGCTTCCCCACCGGATAAGGTTACACCACCGGAGCTGTTTTTATAATAAGAAAGGTCTTTTAATAGTTCTTGGTAAAGAGTATCGACTGCAATCTTTTCACCTTTGACTTCAATTGAATTTGTCGGACAAACTTCCGCGCAACGTAAACAAAAAGTACAAAGGGAAAGGTTTACCTTCATTCCTGTTTCCGGAAAAGAGATTGCTTTTTCGGGACAGGCTTCCAGACAAGAAAAACAGCCGATGCAATTATCTTCAATCCAATATTTTTGTTGTTTAAAAGAAAGGGATTCCGGATTATGGCACCAGCGACATTTTAGATTGCAGCCTTTGAAAAAGACTGTGGTTCTGATGCCTGGTCCGTCTTCAGTAGACATTCTCTGAATATCGAGTATATAATTTTCCATAAGCATCCTTAAAACTTATTATGTATTTCCCTGGCAATGATTTCATTTTGTAATTCTTTACCAAGGGAAGTAAAATAGGCATTATACCCGGTTACTCTGACTAAAAGATGACGATATTCGGACGGATTCTTTTGGGCTTCGATTAATGTATCGGCATCAAGAATATTGACCTGAAGAGCAGTACCGCCATTATCAACATAAGTTCTTAGCAGTGCTTTGATTTTCTCCCGATGAACCTCATCTCTCACCATTGAAGAAGAAAGTGTAATCGTATGGCTTGCTCCGTTTGGAAGATAATTGACATAATCCAAATAATCACCGGTTTTGTTTTTTCCGCCGATTGCGATTCCGACGGAATTGATATTGGCTGTGGGTCCTTTGGTATCAGCGCCGTTAACCGGACAGATAGCATTTGATAAAAACTCTCCGTTTAAGCGACCATCAGGGCTTGCCGGCAAGATATAACCGTCGCTGATCCAATAGTTCCAACTGAGCATTCCCGGCCTTAGTTGGGCATCGGTAATCGATGTTTTGTATTTCCAAACTTCATCGGTCCAGCATTTCATAAATTTTTGAGCAAGCAAATCCGCTTCATCATCATTGCGTCCGTACTTCGGAGCTTTGTTTTTTGCGATTTGACGCAGTTTCTCAAAACCTTCCCAGTTATTTTTAAGTGCAGTAATCAGTTCATCCATTGTACAGATTTTCTGATCAAACACCAGATATTTAATCGCAAGCAAACTATCAACCGTTGTCGCAAAGGTAACGCCTTCAACCGTTACATATTTTAATTCGGCTCCGCCTTGGGTGATATCCAAAGCTTTATCGATACAGCCCGTTACCAAGCATGATAAATATGGAGTCGGGTGAAACTTTGCTCTTGCGATATTGCTCTTATCATATAATTTTGCGATATTTTCAATAATAAAACCGACCTGTTTTTCAAAAGCCTGATAGAACTCTGTAAAGGTTTGAAATTTCCGGGGATCTCCGGTATCAAAACTATGCTTTTTCCGAGGATATTCTTTACCCCAAAGACTGTCTTTATAGGTAAGCAAATCATAGCCACGACCTAAAGTGAGTTCCAAAGCTTTATAAAGATTAACATTGATATCGACTGTACCTGAGCGATCATTTCCGACCATCGTGTTTTCTAAACAGCCGACAGCAGCATAATCCCATACATTATCTAAATTAATATGGTCTTCTTTTTTGCTCATTTTAGCTTCACGGAGCAGTCCCGCAATCGCTCTTTCATCAAAATTAAGCAAAAATGGAGCTCCTTGGCTTTCCGTAATCATCTGGACAATTTTATCTAAGAGTTTGTCGGGGGAATTTTTATGAAGTCTGATATTTGGTTTTGGTTCCAAAATCGGACTCATATCATCGATTACATCAAGCAATAAGTAGGTTAAATCATTGGTTAAATCTTCACCATCTTGACCCATACCGCTTAACATTATCAACTGTCCGTAACCAGCAGTAATGCCTTGGTTGCTGCCGACTTTTATGAGAGCATCATAAGTCGTATTGCAATGAATCCAGAAGCATTCAAAGATTTCTTTGATAAACTCATCGCTCATTCCCGCTTCTTTGGATTTTTGATAATAAGGATACAAATACTGGTCGACGCGACCGAAGGATAACCCGGGGCCGGGATAATTCTCATCGCTCATCACCAGCATATGTGTAAGCCAAAGCGATTGGACTGCTTGCCAGATATCTTCTGCAGGATGGAAAGGCACAACTTCTAAATTCCTTTTCATTTGGATGAGTTCTTGTTTTCTTTTTTCATCCTTTTCTTCATTAATTAAAGTCGTAAGTCTTTCCGCATACTTTCGGGCAAGTTCAACGGGCATCATTGCTGCTGTCCGCATTGCCCGGAGTTGACTGCCTTTTTTTCCACGTTTTTCTTTTTCGGTTAAAGAATCATATTTTTCTTCAATTTCTTCAATAATCTTTTTAAAACCAAAACGAATTATTTTTTCATAATCAGGGATAAGATGACCGCTGGTTGCTCCGCAATTACCGAATCCACGGTCATGAAACTCAATTGTTTCCATCCTTAACCCTTTTTTTCCGTAAAGTACTTTTCTGCGGGCAGCTGCCTCTTTTTTGGTTAAGCAATGACTGCTATAAAGATTAAAATTAGCACCAACCAGTAAATCACCCGGCAAAACATCGAGCGGTACTTTTTCAACCATCGCTTCCTTTACAAACCAACTTTTTCTTTCCGCAATACTCCAGGAATAAAAATCTTCCGGAACTTCGATCTTATGAGCGATTTGCGGTAAACCATATTGATAGGTTGTAAAAAAGGTGTAGGTCTCGGGAACAATATAATAGGTTATTTCATTGTAGATTTCATCATGCTCTTCACCTGTTGTAAAACAACGAAACTGATTGTTCCAGGGACGCTTAACCCCTTCAAAATAATAATTCCGCAGCCACTCAATCCGCGGTGTCAGATTTTTTGGTGTTTTGATTTTTCCCATAATTCTCCTCTCTTAAATTAGATTTATAAATAGTTTTTCACCATGTTCTAAGATTTCTGTTAAAATCTTTGTTGCTTCTTCTTCGTTTTTAGTCTTGATAGCTAATAAAATTCTTTCATGACAAGAAACATAATGTGCAAAGGTATTGGTTTTTTTCTGATAAAAGAATTTCGTCAGCTCTAAATAGACATCTCGAATCGAATTTATAATAATTCGATAGAGGACATTCCCTGACATTAAGATTATTTGTTGATGAAACTTGAAATCGTTTTCAGCTATCACATCAAAAATAGTGACGCCTTCAGCAATCAATTCTTTTTCTTTATTGATAATTTCTTCCAGCGTCACGAAATCTTCTTCTCTACATCTTCTACAAGCCATGCGGACGGATTCAACTTCAATTAATTTCCGAGCCTCAAGCATCGACTGAAACACCAGTTTTTTTAATTCCGTATTATCGCTATAAATAATATCTTTAATAATATTTAAACTGCCCGAGGCTAAAAAATTATTAACTTCCGTTTTTTGTCTTTTTTGAATTCTTAAATATCCTTGAGCAGCAAGCCGAGCAATCACCACATTGATCACACTGCGACTGCAATTAAGTTCATTTGCAAGGTCCCGTAAAGGCGGAATTTTTTCCCCAACTTGATAATAACCTTCAATAATCCTTTTTTTAATTATCTTTTCATATTTCTTTGTCAGATCATTTTCTTTCATATTGTTCTCCGTGGTACTACCACAATTATATAATGCTTCCTTTCTTAAGTCAATAAGATTTTAGTTTTCTTGACAAGAAAATTCAATAATGCTATCATATACGCATGTTTTATTTTAAAAAAATAACAAGATTAATCCCGTAAGGACAGTTTTTGTTAAGGAAAAGGTGAGAATATGATTAGAACAGCTACGATAAAAGATGCGGAAATTATAGCGAAGTTTAACTATTTAATGGCTTTAGAAACAGAAAATATTCTTTTAAACAAAGAAATTTTAAATCAAGGAGTCAGAGAAATACTGTCAGATTCTGAAAAAGGAATCTATTTTGTTTATGAAAAAGAAAATCAAGTTGTCGGGCAATTGATGATAACGAGAGAATGGAGCGATTGGCGGAACGGTTATTTTGCTTGGATTCAAAGTGTTTATGTTGATCAAGATTACAGGAATCAAAATGTCTTCCGCTCCTTGTTTATGCATGTAAAAGAGATGGTAGATGAAAACCCAGAATATTGCGGGCTCAGGCTTTATGTTGAAAAATCCAATCAACGTGCTCAGGATGTTTACATAAAACTCGGTATGGTTGAGTCTGATTATCTTATGTATGAATACGAAAAAAGCACTTCCGATAATTAAATCGAAAATGCTTTTTTTTAGTTTATTTTATTTAGAGATTCAGCCATACTCCCACAACTAATCCAAATCTTTTCCGCATGTTTAACCCAAAGCGGAAAATCTGCAGGGTCCGAAGGAAATTTATGATAATGTTTAGAGATTCTTGTGCCGTTTTTCATCGCTTTTAATAAGGATCTTATGGTTCTTATTTTTACTTTTCCGGAAAATACCCCTCCCAATAATTTAAATGCAATTCTTAAAATTTCTTTAAAGGAAAATTTTAATTCTTGGTCCGCCGCCATTAGAGCGAATGATTTAGTGCTGAAAATGATATCATGTTTAAAGAAGAAATCATTTTCTTTCGGAGTGGTGCTTACAGCACCAACCAAGGTTGCAAGCATACCTGCATAGGTTTTTCCTTGGGCTTCGATATATTTCTTGTTGATCGGCCAAAGGTTTTCTTTCGTCAATTCTTTGTTTTCTTTAAGTAAGTTTTCAACCACTTCAGAAGCGATGTCAATTTGGACCATGCTTGAAGTAATTCCTTCGCCGGCATGGGGTTTGGTTAAACAAGCGGCATCGCCCATAACAATAAAATTATCGGCAACAAAAGAATAAGGAGGTCTTCTGTAGGGAGTGACCCCTTTTTCTTTATGTTGAAGTTTATACTGTGGAAGTTGAATTTTAGTTTCAAATTCTTTATATATTTTTTCCGCAAATCCAAAGCTTAAATTAGCTCCGATGCCAAGAATTGCTCCGGCTGGATCAGGTTGCGGGGCTTCCCAAGTTTTGTAGTAAGGCCAAGAACGACTTCCATTAAGATAATCACTTTCATCAAGATAACGAACATAACGCAAGATGACATAAAACATTTCCTCTTTTTTAATTATAAAGTTTTCGACTCCATAATCGTCGGGAAGATGCGTTCTGGCGACAGAAGCAATTCCCGAACAATCGGCTATGAGTTTACCGAAAACCGCAATCTCATTACCGTTTTCCTGATATTTGATTCCTGCTATTTTTCGATTTTTGAAAATAAAATCTTTAAAGGAAGCATTATATTTTAAAACGCAGCCCTTGGCCTGAGCCCAATGATTAAGTCTGAGTGTATAAAGGTGAAGATGCATACCGATTACATGGTTTCTTCCTTTTTTGGGATAATTTCCAAAGGCGGAGTAGGTTGCGTTATCGGAAAATTCAAATGCATAATCATTGCCTTTTTCTGGATAGGGAAGATTAAACCGCTCAAAATCCTTTTTCACAATATGAAAGATATCATATTTTGTACCGATTTTTTCTTCCGACAATTTATCGATGATTAAAACCTTAAAACCTTTTTCTGCTAGTTTACTTCCAAAATAAGAGCCAGAAGTCCCAGCACCGATAATAATCACATCATAGTTTTCCATATCAAAACTTAAAATCCTTTTCGATATTCTTAAAATTATCGACAGCTCCCATTAAAACGGCACCGACTCCGCCGGCATTTTCGCTTTGTTGACCGACGAAATAAAGACCTTCTATCGGCGTTTTATGGGGAGGATATTTTACTTTGAGCCTAGGAACCAAACCCCCAAAACCCGATTTTTTTAAATGTGCAAGCCTACGATATTCAAGCGGTGTCATAATGACTTTTTCTTTAATATGCTTACTTAAATTAGGCAAGTATTCTTCCGCAAGTCTAATCAATTTTTCTGCATAATCTTCTTTTAAATCTTCCCAAGTCCCCTCTTGCAAAGTATCTGGGGCTACGGTATAAATAGTCACTGCATGATGATCTTTTGGAGCAAACTCCGGAGTATGAAAACTCGGAACATAAATCAAAAATCCGTCTTCACCTTCGTGATAAATCCCATTTCTAAGTCTTTGAATCGCTGCTTCAAGATCATAAGTTTTGTAATAATAACAAAGAGCAGCTTTTTGAAAGTCTAAGGGGTTAAAATCGACTCCTAAATGAACCATAAAAACCGATTCCATTGCCCGGTGGTCTTGAAGAATTTCTGTTAATTCTTGATTCAATTTTTCTTGACCGACTAAATCATAAAAGACATCATGAGCGCCGCCGCTCGCTACAACAATCGGAGCATAATCTTCTTCACCGTTTTCCAAACGGATTCCAGTCACCTTTTCGTTTTCAACGAGAATTTTTGTAACGGTTCTTCCCAAACAAATTTCCCCGCCGTTTGCTTTTATTGTTTCCGCAAGTGCTAAAGCGACTTGATAAACGCCGCCTTGGAAATAACAAAAGCCTTTACGAATTTTTTTTCCGTTCTTATAAAGCGGAATCCGCATATCAAAAGCAGTTTCGAGATTTAAAAGCGGTACTCCCAAACCCGGAAATTCTTGTGGCGATGCGCAAAAGTCGGCGAGAATTGCGGTATATAAAGTTTGGATTTTTTCACTTTTAAAGAAATAATCCATTAATTCCTGAGCAGAGTATTTTACAAATTTCTTTACCTTCAAAAAAAGAAAAAACTTTTTTAGTTTGCTGACATTAGGTAGAGTCAGTTTAGCCATCGCTTCATAAAACCGATAATATTTTTTTATTCCCCTTTTCTCTTCCGGAAACAATTGAATTAAACGCTCGCGGCGCCAGTTTGGCCCTTGATACTCATCCGGCTTCCACATATCATAATCAGGCATAACGATTCCGCGGTCACTTCTGATAGTTTTAAGCTCAATTCCCTGTTTTTTTAATTCCTCATAGCCGTTTTCTCCCGGTAAGAATTCCCCCATCAATAAAGGACCTTGTTCCCATGTATAACCGTTTTTCTTAAGCAAGGAAGTAACGCCACCTACTTCTTGATTCTTATCATATATTTTTACTTTTACACCCTTCTTAGCAAGCAAAAGCCCTGACATCAATCCTGAAATACCGGCACCGATAATTATTGCTTTCATAAACTTCTCCTTAAGATTCCTTTCTTTTCGCTTTTAAAGCCCGAGTTACCTCAGCATGAGTTTCGCGCGTAATCGGATATTTAATCAACAAGGGAATACAAATCGCCAGTAAAACAAAAGGAATAATGGCAAAAAGCATCCTGATACCAAGCAAGGCGGTTTCAGTTTGCTGTGCTCCCTCAACATAGCCTGATATTTCTAGTCCCCAACCACTGATTGCCATCGCTAAGGCTGCGGTCACCTTACTTACCATACCCCACATTCCGTAATAAACCCCTTCTCTTCTCTTTCCGGTCAAGAGCTCGTCATATTCAACAACATCGGGCATCATGCTATGCGGGCAAACCCATTGACTTGAAAAACCAACTCCGGCAATTACTGCGATGACAAAGACGATTACAGTTTCACGATTGGGGAGGAAAAAAGCCACCAAAAGTGCAAGCGAAGCAATGCCAATACCAAGCGCATAGGTTTTTCCTTTACCAATTCGATCGGTAACCATTTTACATGGGACTAAAAATAATCCTAAGGTCCCAAGAAGCAAGAGCATAATTATGGAAAGTGTGCTTTCCATATCGACTTGATAGATAATGTAATAAGGGAGCATCGTTGTTACTAAAGTGAAAGCGACACTCATTATTGCAGCAATAATCAGGAACTTTGAAAAGGGTTTATTTTTTAATGTGCTAAATACAGATTTTAAAGCCGGCATTTCTGAGGGAGCAGAATTAACTACTGATTTAAATTTACTCGAAAAACCAACCAGCATAACTGAAATTGCAGCAATGATTCCAAAGATTAATCCGACCAAGCTCCAGGCACTACGGAGCGAGAAACCAAATTGTTTATGAATGGTACTGGCAATAACAGTAGTAATCGCCGCTCCAAATATATAGCCGATTACATTGAAAACCATCCTATAAGTTGCGATGCTTGTTCTCTCATCATAATCAGTCGTCATTTCTGCCGTCATCGCATAATAGGATGTGGTGATAAGCGTATGAAATGTATCAAAAACCATTGCGGTAAGAAAAATCGCAAAAAAAGCAAGGACAGGTTTCATTCCGCCCGGTAGCGAAAACATTAACCAAAAAGATAAAGCTAAAGGTATTGAACAAAACATTAAATAAGGTCGGCGTCTTCCCCATTTTGATTTAGTTCTATCGCAGAGATAACCAAAAAGTCCGTCATTAATTAAATCCCAACTTAACTTTCCCACTAACATTGCCGTTCCGGCAATCCCAGGGTTAATTTTAAGAACATCGGTATAATAAAAAAGCATAAAAAATTGGATGCAAGAAGTAATTGCGGAAAGACCGAAATCGGCAATCCCAAATTTTATCTTGCTTCCAAAACTTAATTTTACATCAGACATCATTTTTCTCCTCTTCTTATGTGTAAACCCTTTCATAAATATATAATAGCACAAACCCTTTTCTTAAGCAAGAAAATACAGGAGATTATGGAAGTTTATGTAATATTTTGTTCTGGGAATATTAACTGTTTTTCAACATAAATTGAATAGAGAAAGACTATGAAAAAGGCACTTGTTAAAAACACATTAATACTAATCATCACGAGTTTAATTATTCGGCTCTTAAGTTTGGCCAATAGGATTATTCTTACTCGGTTGCTCGGAAATGAAGGCATTTCCCTTTATGTCATTGTTTTACCGTCAATCATGCTTTTCATGTCGATTGCGGGTTTTTCTTTAAACACTTCTTTATCAAAAGTAATTTCGGAAAACATAGTAACCAAAAAATATTCCGAAAAGAAAATAATTACTTCCGCAATCTCAATCGGTCTTTTTACAACCGCCTTTACTTCCCTAATCCTGGTTTTAATCTTAAAGCCCCTCGTAAAAAGTGGCCTCCGCCAAGAGGATGCCTTTTATCCGATTCTTTCTTGTCTTTTATTTCTTCCTTTAGTGATGCTTAACAATATCTTTCGCGGCTACTTTAACGGCAAAAACCGCATCAAAATATCCGCTTATGCCAATCTAATCGAACAAATTACCCGGATTGCTTTCGGAACGCTTTTCTTATTTATTTTTTATCCTTATGGCTTGATAACCGCAGTAACAATGTCAATTGTTGCAATGGGTGTTGGCGAATTAATTTCCTTGATTTTTATCATTATCAAAATTTATCGCCTAAAAGATAAAAATTTTGAACCATCTGCAAACGATCCTAAAGGAGCAATCCTTTCTATTGCTATGCCGACAACTTTTTCACGGCTTCTCGGCAATTTAACGGAATTTTTTGAACCAATTATTTATACTCTTGCTTTAACCAAAATCGGTTTTGATTCTAAAGAAATCCTTTTTAAATACAGTGCCATCACCGCCTATGCACTACCTTTGATTACTCTATGTTCTTTTCTCTCCCAATCAATCGCAACCGCAATCATCCCCAATATCAGCCGCAGCAATGCGCTTGGAAGAAAAAACGAGGTTGTTCATTATATCAAAAAATCTTGTCTGCTTTCTTTCATTCCGGGAATCCTGGTTACGGTCTTGATAAGTTCCTACGCTTATGAATATATGAATCTTGTCTACAAAACTGATATCGGGGCAGATTATGTCATTAAACTTAGCGTTTTCTTTATCTTTTATTATTTGCTTTCGCCTTTGTGGGCGATTATGCAAGCAATCGGCAAAGCAAAATTTCTTTTCCGGATGAATTTAATTGCTGATCTTATTAAACTTGTGCTAATTTACGCTTTAACCTTCATCTCTTGGATTTCCTATGATAGTTTGATTATTGTGATGCTTCTTTATACTATCAGTGCCACAATGATAATTTATTTTTACTTAAAAAACATCTACCGTTTCCGTTTTCAAGCACTTGAAATCATAAAAATATTAATCTTGAGCTTGCTTACAATATTATTCCTACAAATATTAAAAGCAGGTATTACTAGCTACCTGCTGAACACTGTTTTGGTTACTCTATTCTTTTTATTGCTTGTAAAGGTCTTAAAAGTGACAAGTTTGAACAATAAATAATTTTCCGTTTTCATAATTAGCATAATAAATATCTTCGACGGATTTAAATCCGGCTTTTCTTATTTCTTTTAAAAGCCAAGATTCACTTAGGCGTAATAACTGCAAATTCCGACCGTTGATTTTTCCGGAAACAATCAAAGGAAAAGGAAAAATTTCTTGTTTTTGGTTGCTGCCTTGATTTTTTTGTTGCTTTTTTAGTTCTGAAGTTTTTAAATTTGTAACGGGACTGACAGTTTTCGTATTCGTGTTTGGTTCGACTTCGCTTGAAGAAGCAAATTCATCTTTTTTAAAAACACTAATTTCGCCATTAGCTTCTAAGATTGCATACCTTACTTCCGAAAGCGATTTGATGTTTTTCAAGCGCAGCTGAGTGATTAAATCATCGATATTATAGGATTGTTTTTTCATCTCTTTGATATTGATCTTGCCTTCGATGATAATCGGCGAATCTTTTCCATCAAAAAAAGATCTTAAAGCCGCCCATCTGAGCATCACTTTCGCAAGCACTTTCTGAATTAAACCGAGAAGAAAAATTCCGAGCAAATGGACATAGAAGGGCGGATCTGTATTTTCGATGCCGATAACGGCGATATCTGCAATTACTAAAATTATGACAAAATCAAAAAGGCTTAACTGCCCGATTTCACGTTTGCCCATGAACTTCATCAAGAGTAAGATCGCAAAGTAAACAATCGCAATCTTAACTAAAATTAGCCAATCCATATATCCTCCGGTTCTAA
>DUTX01000095.1 GCA_012841865.1 Acholeplasmataceae bacterium
ACAACCTTAACATTTGAAAACAAACCCTTGGAACCGGGAGTAATAAAAGGGGCGTCATCCTTTATCTTGGTTTATATGCTTCTCCTTTTTGGGGGTGTCTTACTCATTTCTCTTGACGGAAAAGATTTGTTAACCAATTTCACCGCCTCACTTTCCTGCCTCAGCAATATTGGACCGGGCCTCGAAATTATTGGTCCCCTTGGAAATTATTCTTCATTTTCTAACTTTTCTAAATTGATTCTCTCGATACTAATGTTAGCAGGAAGATTAGAGATCTTCCCGATACTAATCCTCTTTTCACCGAACACTTGGAAAAGATAAACGCAAACGAAAAACGTTTGCGTTTTTTTATTAAAAAAGCAAGATCTTAAAAACCTTGCTTGTAATCAAAAATTTAAACAACCTTTTCATGATTTTGAAGTTGGTAAAGTTTATAATAATGACCGCGCTTTCTTAGAAGTTCTTGATGATTCCCTTCTTCTACAATCCTTCCTTTTTGAAGAACAATAATCTTATCGACATGTTGAATTGTAGAAAGGCGGTGAGCAACGATTAACATCGTCCCGATATTCATCATTTTCTTTAAAGAATCCTGAATTAAGGTTTCTGTTTCGGTATCGATATTGGCAGTTGCCTCATCAAGCATCATCACTTTCGGTTTATGGGCAATCGTCCGCGCAAAAGAAATCAGTTGTCTTTGCCCGGATGAAAAATTATTTCCTCTTTCCCTTACTTCTTCTTCATAACTTTTCGGAAGCTTTTCGATAAACTTATCAGCATTCACATATTCTGCAGCCTCTTTTACATCTTCAAAACTAATACTTTCTTCCCGCATTTGAATATTGGAAAAAATAGTTCCGCTGAAAAGAAATACATCTTGGGGCATTTGGCCGATTTGTTTTCTTAACGAAGATAACTTGATATCTTTAATATCTCTACCGTCAATCAAGATTCTTCCTTTTTGGATATCAAAATTCCTCACTATCAAAGAAAGAATTGTTGTCTTTCCGCTTCCAGTCGCACCGACAAAAGCAACAGTCTCGTTCGGTTTGATTTTAAAAGAAACATCCTTTAAAACCCATTCATCGGGAAGGTAACTGAACCAAACATTTTGAAACTCAATTTCACCTGCTATATCTTCAATCGGAAGCGCATCAACTTCATCAACAACTTCCGGTTTTGTATCGAGCACTGCAAAAATCTTTTCCGCAGAAGCAAAAGCTGACTGTAAAACATTAAACTGTTCCGCTAGTTGTTGCAAGGGGTGGAAGAGCATATCGATATATTGGGTAAAAGTAATAATCAACTCATAACCGACTTCCGGTATAAAACTGATTTCCCCGATAGCACTTCTGGCCCCGAACCAAAGGACCAAAGCCGTCGTCAATAAATAAAGCACATAAATTGAAGGGCGGAAGACCCCAAAGATAAAGATTTCTTTAAGCGAACTATTCCGAAGGGCTTTGTTTCTTTGTCTGAATTCCTTATATTTTTTCTTTTCCTGATTAAATACTTGTGTAACTTTCATTCCAGAAATATTTTCTGAAAGAAAAGTATTTACATCGGTCAGATTGTTTCGAACCTCACGATGCGCTTTCCGCGAAAGCTTCCGGAAAATAAAGGAAATGATTACTAAAAGCGGACTTAAAACCAGAACCAGTAAAGTAAACCTGGCATTCAGGATTAACATTGCTACAAAAACACCAATAATCGTGAAGATGTTTTTCAGTAAATCAATGATAACAGTCGAATACATTTCACTCAATGTGTTTGTGTCATTTGTAACTCTTGTTACAAGTTTTCCAACCGGGATTTTATTAAACTGATCGGTTGAAAAAGATTGGATATGTGAAAAGACATCCTGTCTGATCTTAAAAATTATACTTTGTCCGACCTTTTGTAAGATAATCGCTTGAAAATATTGAAGTCCAAATGAGAGAACCATCAAGACCGCATACAGAATGATTGTTAAGATTACATCGATGAAATTAGTGTCGGCCTTTCCGAGCAAGCCCGCAGCTTTTCCCAAGAGATAAGGAAGCATTAAGCTAATTGCTACCGAAAAAATCATCATTATGCCGGCAAGAATAAATTTCCAAACATGACCCCGAGCATAGCTAATTAGTCTTTTTATAAGAGTCCTGTCGGTTAAACGAACTTGTTTTGTTTCATTCACCGTCAACACCCCCAATCTCATCTTCCAATCTTTGTAATTCTACCATCTTCTGATATTCAGGACAACCTGCAAGCAATTCTTCATGGCTACCAAAACCAATTAATCTGCCTTCATCAAGGAGGGCGATTTTATCCATTGATTCGATTGTAGAAATGCGATGGGCGATTAAAATTGTAGTTTTTTCTTTTCGGATTTTCCGGAGGTTTTCCAAAATTGTTTTTTCCGTATTGGTATCGACAGCCGAAACAGAGTCATCTAAGATTAAAATCTGCGCATCCTTAAGCAATGCTCGAGCAATTGAGATTCTTTGTTTTTGCCCACCGGATACGGTTGTTCCCCTTTCGCCTAAAACTGTATTATAACCTTCCGAAAACTCTGCAATATTATTATGAACATCAGCAAGCTTGGCTGCTGTAGTAACTTCTTCTAAATCTAATTCTTTTTTGGAAAAGTTTATATTATTGGCGATGGTATCGCTGAAGAGAAAATTATCTTGGGGAACATAAGCAATTGCCTCACGCAAGTCCCTCACTTTAATTTTCATCAAATCAACATCGTCAATAAATACTCGTCCCTCTTCAACATTATGAATTCTTAAGAGCACATCAACGAGCGTTGTTTTACCGCAACCCGTTCTCCCGATAATTCCCAAACTCTCGCCAGAGTTTAATCTAAAGGAAATATTTTGAAGAGCTTGCTGTCCATCGGGATAAGCAAAAGAGAAATCTTTGAATTCAATTTTTCCTTGAATCGGAAATGAAATTGCATCTTTTGAATCTTGAATTTCTTTAGGAGTATTAAGCAAAGCATTGATTCTTTTTAAAGAAGCAGCTCCTTGACTCCTTAAATTTATCAAATTGGCAATTGCCATCATCGGCCAAATCATTGATGTAAAATAGGAGATAAACGCCGCTAGCGTACCGATGGAAAAATTTCCACCACTTCGATAACTATTGTAAACAAGAAAACCGCCATAACCAAGAATGATGACAACGATCGAATTTATAAATAAACCGATTAAAATCTGTAATAAAACTGCCGCTTTTACATACTCAACATTCTTTTCGCGATAATCTTTATTTATCTTCCGAAAGGCCAAGAGTTCTTTTGCTTCTTTTACAAATGCCTTAATAACTGCGATTCCGGAGAAACTTTCTTGGGTAAAATCAGAAATATTTGCGAAAGACTTCTGCATTGCGGAAAACTTTTTCCGCATATATCTTCCGATAATCATTCCACAAACAGCAATGATAATAAGTGGAATCGAAGCTATGATTGTCAGCGTCAAATTAATTTTTATCATTTTTCGGAAAGCTAAAGTTCCAAGGAAAAGTGCATCAATCAACATTAATGTTCCGACACCAAAAGCTCGACGAATTGTTTGTAAGTCATTGGTAAAAAGAGCCATCAGCGCTCCAGTTTTATTTTCTTGAAAATATCGTTGTGAGAGTCCTTCCATATGAACAAACATTTTGTCTCTTAAGTCTGTTTCGATTCTCACACCGTTACCGAAAAGCGCAAAACGCCATAAAAACCTACCAACAAACATAATTAGAGCGATTAATAATATCTCTTCAAGATAAGCTCTAAGTTTACCCATTGTCAGCCAACCTTCGTTAACTCCATCAATTACATTCTTAACAATTTCCGGAATTTTTAACTGATAGATATCAACGACAAGCAAGGCGAGAATTCCGATAATGATATAGTGTAAATATTTTAAATAATAACGATTAATGTTCTTCCCAAAAATCATACCTATTTCTCCAATCTTAAATATTGATTATACCACATTTCTGAAATTTTTCAAGAATGATTAAGACTTAAATTACGAGATATTATCTTAAATAGGTTGGAACATTATTCCAAGTTTTTCAAGAGAAAAAATAAGGCAAGAAATGCCTACAACATTCTTGCCTTAATATTCTATTTAATTATCTTGAATGGCGAAAAAGAATTCACATTCGCAGGCGAGTTCACCATCAACGGTTGCTTTTGCCTTGCTTGTTCCGAATAATCCTTTAATTTTAATGAGTTCCGCTTCTAAGACCATTGTGTCTCCGGGAACAACTTTTTTTCTGAACTTGCAATTCTTTATTCCTGTAAGCAAAGCTTTCTTTCCTTTGTTTTCTTTTCCTGCAAGAAGGGCAACTGCGCCGATTTGAGCAAGAGACTCAATTATCAAGACGCCGGGCATAACATGTTCATCCGGAAAATGTCCTAAAAATTGTGCTTCATGCACCGTTACACATTTTACTCCTTTAGCTCTTTTTCCAACTTCAAGTTCATCAACTCTGTCAATAAGTAAAAAAGGAAAACGATGAGGGATAATTTTCTCTATGTCCCAACTATTTAAAATCATATTATTCCTCCGCATATTTCTTAAATACTAGAACCGAATTCTGTCCTCCAAAGCCAACATTGTTATTTAAAGCATAGTTTATTTTTCTTTCAACTTTTGTATTAGGCGTATAATTTAAATCGCAGTCTTCATCGACTTCTTGATAATTGATTGTCGGAGGGATGGCATCTTCCCTAACCGTCAAGGTTGTAATAATCGCTTCAATCGCACCACATGCCCCTAAAGCATGACCGATCATTGATTTTGTGGAACTGATGTTAAGCTGATAGGCATGGTCTTGGAAGACATGTTTGAAAGCTATGGTTTCAAGCCGATCATTATAAGGGGTTGAGGTTCCGTGAGCATTGATATAATCGACTACATCCGGTAAAATTTCCGCATCTTTCAAAGCTAAATTTATTGCTCTAATAATACCTTCTGCAGTTTCATCAGGGGCTGTGATATGAAATGCATCACAAGTCGAACCATAACCGATTATTTCTCCGTAAATCTTTGCTCCGCGTCTTTTCGCATGTTCATATTCTTCAAGAATTAAAACGCCCGCACCTTCCGCAATCACAAATCCGCTCCGCCTTTTATCAAACGGAATCGAAGCAGCATTCGGATCGTTGTTTGTACAAAGGGCTCTCATATTAGCAAATCCACCCAAAGCCAATTCGCCGATCGGAGCTTCCGCTCCCCCCGCAAAAGCAAGATCTAAATAATTATCGCGAATCATTCTGTAAGCATAACCGATTGAATCATTTCCGGAAGAACAAGCAGTAACAACCGGCAAATTCGGTCCCTTGGCTTGATATTTAATCGCAATATTTCCGCCAACCAAATTAATGATTGAACTTGGAATAAAGAAGGGAGAAATGCGGTCTGGACCTTTTTCAATAGCAACCAGCGATTGTTGAAAAATCGTATTGATGCCGCCGATACCGCTGGTAACAAAAGTTCCGAAACGATAATTGTCAATCTCTGCTTCTTCAAGTTTCGCTTGTTGATATGCTTCCTGAGCAGCAATTAATCCTAAAATAACGCAACGGTCAATCCGTCTTGCTTCCTTAGCGCTCATGTAGTTTTCAATATCCAAATTTTTGACTTCGCCGGCAATTTTTACTTTGAGATTAGATACATCAATTGCTTTGATGAAATCAATCCCGTTTTTTCCCGCAAGCAAAGATTTCCACATTTCTGCAACTGTATTTCCGACAGGGGTAACCGCACCCATCCCAGTTATAACAACTCTTCTTTTCATCTTTTTATATCACCAATCCGCCGTCAACATTAATGACTTGTCCGGTAATATAATCGGCTAAATCGCTGCATAAAAAAGTCACAACCTTCGCAACATCCGCCGGTTCCCCCAAACGACCTAAAGGAATATTATTTTCGATTTCCTTTATCCAATCTTCAGCTAATTGACCTGTCATATCGGTTTTAATAAAACCGGGAGCAACAACATTAACCGCAACATTGCGTTTTGCCAACTCCTTCGCAAGTGATTTTGAAAAACCGATGACCCCGGATTTGGAAGCTGCATAATTGCTTTGTCCAGGATTGCCGACAAGGCCGACTACCGAAGAAATATTAATGATTTTACCTTGTCTTTGTTTCATCATATACCTGGCTGCATGCTTTGAACAATTCCAAGTTCCTTTGAGGTTTACTGCAACAACCCGATCAAAATCTTCTTCAGTCATTCTCATAATTAAATTATCGGAAGTAACACCGGCGTTGTTTACTAAAATATCAATCCGTCCAAACTTTTCCACAGCATAATCAATCAAACTTTGGGCTTCTGAAAACGAAGCTACATCGGCTTGAAAAATTTCTGCCCGTAGATTTTTGGAAAGTAATTCTGCTTTAATTTCTTCTGCCTTTTCGGCACTGGAACGATAATTTATAATCACACTGGCACCTTGCTTCGCAAGCATAATGGCAATTTCCCTGCCAATGCCGTTTGAAGCTCCGGTTACAACTGCAACTTTATCAATCAGATTCATTAAATTCCTCCTTTTATGGAAATTAGATCATTAGGATTTTCAAGATTTACTAAAATTACGTTCGGAACTATTCGCTTTGCAAGTCCCGTTAAAACCTTTCCCGGGCCGATTTCGATTAAAGTATCAACTTGATACTTTTCAACCATTAAGCGCACGCTTTCTTCAAATCGAACGGGAGCGTAAATTTGTTTTTCTAAAACTTCTGTTAGATTATCAAATTCAAGCGGTGTGGCATTATAGTTCATTATTACCGGAAAGGCAGGCTTATGCTTTTCTGCTTGTAATAAATAGGGTTTAAGATTTACTGCCGCTTCCTTCATCAAAGGATGATGGAAAGCACCACTCACGTTTAACATCACAACTCTTCTCGCCCCGTGTGCTATAGCTTTTTCCATAGCCTGTAGAACTTTATCCTTTTCTCCCGCAATAACAAATTGGATCGGAGAATTATAATTGGCTACTGCAGTACCCGTTTCTTTACAGATTTCTTCTCCGACTTTTAAATCAAGTCCGATGATTGCTGCCATAGCTCCATTTGATTTTTCCGCAACCAAATTCATAAAATAAGCTCTTTTTTTAATTAAAGAAACGACCGTCGGAAAATCAAAGACACCGGCTGCATAAAGCGCAGAATACTCCCCGAGGCTAAATCCGGAAGAAACTACCGGTATAATTCCTGTGCGTTTAAAGACCTCAAAAAGCGCACAATTAACAACTAAAATTGCCGGTTGCGTATATTCGGTTTTATTAAGTTTAGAATTTTCCGAAAAACAAACTTCGGTAAGATCATACCCTAAGATTGCACTGGCCTCTTTAAACATAGTTCGCACAAAATCATATTCCTGATAGATATCTTTACCCATACCGAGGTATTGCGAGCCTTGGCCGGCAAAAAGGAGACCGATTCGATGTTTACTCATATTATCTTAAAGTATCCTTAAGGAATCTTTGTAAGGTTCAGCATCAAGAAACATCTCTTCAAAAATCTGTTTTAAGGGTTTTATTTCTTTAATTAAACCGGAAATTTGTCCAGCCATAAAAGAACCTCTATCCAAGTCGCCGTCAATAACCGCTTTTTTTAAAGATCCTAACGTCAACTTTTCTAGTTCCTCTAAGCTAGCGCCGGCTTCGCTTAATTTCAAATATTCGCGCGCCATTATGTTTTTTAGAACTCTGACCGGAGCACCGGTTTTTCTACCGGTTACAATTGTGTCGGTATCTTTGGCTTCAATTATTCTGGCTTTATAATTAACATGGATTGGACATTCTTCACTCGTAAGAATTACGGTTCCGACCTGAACTCCTATAGCTCCGAGCGCAAAAGCAGCTACAACTCCTCTTTTATCGGCAATGCCACCGGCGGCAATGACTGGAATCTTAACTGCATTTGCAACCTGAGGAATAAGCGCCATCGTTGTCAATTCCCCGATATGACCACCTGCTTCAGTTCCTTCCGCAACCACAGCATCCGCTCCCGCTCTTTCCATTCTTTTTGCAAGCGCAACACTGGGTATGACAGGAATCACAATGATTCCAGCTTGTTTCCAAGCTTTGATATAAGGACTGGGATTCCCTGCTCCGGTAATAACAACCGGAACTTTTTCTTCAATAACGACTTGAGCAATTTCCCCTGCATAAGGACTCATTAACATTATATTTACTCCAAAGTTATGAGGAGTATTTTCTCGGCATTTTCTGATTTCTTTACGCACCCATTCCGGAGTATTTCCTCCAGCAGCAATTACTCCCAAACCACCGGAATTGCTGACAGCTGAAGCTAGCCGATGATCAGCAATATTAGCCATCCCGCCTTGAATGACGGGGTATTTGATTTTCAATAATTCACAGATATTTTTCATATATTCTCCTCAAAATCGAGATTATTGTTATTTTCAGATTCATGAATTTTTTTAATTATATCTTCATCGACATTATAAAAGTCAGATTCAATAATTAAATTTAACTTTTCGAAGATTTCTTCAAAAACAAAGAGCTTCTCTTTTTCAATATCATTAGCAAGCGTCAACAAAAGGTTTTCAAAAAACTTTCCGTATTGTTTGATAATTCCGATTGCTTTTTCAGTCAGGTAAAGAATAATAACTCGCCTGTCTTGTTTATTTCTTGTTCTGATCACATATCCCTTTTTGACCAAGCTATCAACGGTAATCGAAAGTGTACCGCGGGTAACTTTTAATGCATCTGCAATCTCTGACATTGATTTGGTATTGGAGATACCGATGATGTAAAGGACTTTTACTTCATTTGGCGTGACGTCGTCTATCCCAAATTTGCGAAGGTATTCGCGTTCAAAAAACTGAAGTTTTGCTTGAAATTGAAAAAATATGTCACCTATATTAACAATTAATTTATTTAGATCCTTCTTCATAAACTCCCAAATTTCTAAATTTTAAATATCTTTGTTTAAGCAATTCATCAATGTCTTGCGTTTTTAATTCCGGTACTTTCTTTAACAACTTTTCTTTTAAAAGCGAAAATGAATAATCAATATTCAAATGCAGTCCACCTTTTACTTCCGGAATTATCAGGTCAACGATGCCGTAAGAATAAAGATCTTCAGCTGTTAGTTTCATGACCGCCGCTGCATATTTCGCAAGAAAAACATCTTTATAAAGAATAGAAGCAAAACCTTCAGGAGATAAAATAGCATAAATGGCATTTTCAAACATCCAGGTTTCATCCGCAACGCCGATTGCTAGAGCTCCACCACTTCCACCTTCCCCCAAAACAATCGCAAGCAACGGCACTCTTAGTTCCGACATTTCCGCTAAGTTGATCGCAATCGCGCTTGCTTGTCCTCTCTCTTCGGCACCAATTCCGGGATAAGCTCCGGGAGTGTCGATGATAAAGATTATCGGGCGGCCAAATTTTTCGGCTTGTTTCATAATTCTTAAAGCTTTGCGATAACCTTCCGGATTCGGCATTCCAAAATTATGTTCGATCTTTTCCTTCGTGCTGACTCCTTTTTCCTGAGCAATAACCGTTACTGCAGTTGTACCTAAAAGGCCGATTCCAGCAATTATGCTTCTGTCATCAGCAAACAAACGATCGCCATGCATTTCTAAAAAATCGGTAAAAAGGTACTTGATTAGGGCTTTTGCTGTTGGTCTTTGATTATGACGAGCAATTTGAACTTTTTCCCAAATAATGTCTTCTAATTTTTCCATTTATCCACCTCATGTAAACGAAGAATTTTTATCAGAACTTCGTTCAATTTATCGCGACTTACCAGCATATCAACAAAACCCTTTTCTAATTGAAACTCGGCACTTTGAAAATTAGATGGTAAATCTTGTTTGATGGTTTGTTGGATTACGCGTTTACCCGCAAAACCAATTAAAGCACCCGGTTCTGCAATAATCACATCACCAAGGAAAGCAAAGCTTGCAAGAACGCCGCCGGTTGTCGGATTAGTAAGCACGCTGATATAGAGAAGTCCCGCCTCAGAAAACCTTTTAATTGCTGCAGCGGTTTTTGCCATCTGCATTAAGGAAAAAATTCCTTCCTGCATTCTCGCGCCTCCGGAAGCCGAAAAGATAATTAACGGTAGTTTATCTTCAATTGCTTTTTCAACAAGTCTCGTAATCTTTTCTCCCACAACGGAGCCCATACTTCCCATCATAAAAAAACTGTTTAAAACAGCAATCGCAACTTGATGTCCTTGAAGGATTCCAATCCCGGTAAGGACCGCTTCCTCTTCGGCGGTTTCCTCACGATAAGCTTTTAGTTTTTCCGGATAGCCGGGAAAGTCTAATGGGTTAGCGCTATTTAAATCGGAAAAAAGTTCCTCAAAAGAATCGCAGGTAATTACAATTCGTTCGCGTGGAGTTAAACGCTCATGAAAATTACATTTTGGACAGACCGATAAACTCCGTTCATAATCATCTTTAATAATAAATTCCCGACAATGAGGACATTTAAGAAAGATATTATCAGGAATCGCTACTTTTGCTACCGCATCCTTTTTGCCGCGATAATTTTTTTGGTAGGTTTCCAATTTTGCTTTACGATCATCGAAAAAATTATTCATCAAAACTCACCTTTCAAAGTTTCCCAAAAAACCTTAATAAATCCAGTATCATAATAACCACGTACATAATTGGTATTATGCATAATCAAATATAAAATTTCAATATTGCTTTTGATGCCGTCTATGATAAACTGTTCCAAAGCGACCCGCATTTTCCTAATTGCTTCTTTTCGAGTTGGAGCCCAAACAATCAGTTTCGCTAGCAAGGAATCATAATGGGCTGGGATTTCATAATCATTATAAAGATGAGTATCGATTCTGACTCCCGGTCCTCCGGGCATCACTAAATTTTTTACCAGCCCGGGTGCAGGCATAAAGTTTTTATTTGGATCTTCTGCCGTTATCCGACATTCAAGCGCATGTCCTGATAAAAATAGTTCCTCTTGTTTCAAAGCAAGTTCGTCATTATAAGCTATTCTGATTTGTTCTTTAACTAAATCGACACCGGTAATAGCTTCAGTTAGCGGATGTTCGACTTGAATACGTGTGTTAACTTCAAGGAAATAATAATTCTTCTCCTCGTCAACAATGAACTCCACTGTTCCCGCATTTGTATAACCAGAAGCTTTTGCAAGTCTAATAGCTGCTTCGCCTAACTCTTTTCTTAACGCTTCTGTAACAAACGGCGAGGGCGACTCTTCAATCATTTTCTGATTACGTCTTTGGATAGAACAATCTCTTTCTGGAAAATAGATGCTGTTTCCGAAATGATCGACTAAAAACTGAACCTCGATATGATGAGGTTTTTCAATATATTTTTCCAAGTATACATCGGAATTGCCGAAATTAGCTTCGGCTTCCATTTTTGTGAGTTCAAACATCTTAATCAGTTCATCGTGATTATAAATGATGCTAATCCCTTTACCGCCGCCGCCCGCTGTTGCTTTAATCAACAAGGGAAAACCAATTTTGGAGGCCACTTTCTGTGCTTCCTCTAAACTCTCAACCGCACCATCAGAGCCTTCAATTACTGGTATACCGACAGACTTGGCGATTTGTTTCGCAAGTACTTTGTCTCCAAGGTTTCGGACGGTTTCGCTTCCGGGTCCGATAAAGGTTAAATTGCAGCGTTCAAGAAGTTCAATAAATTTATCATTTTCCGCAAGAAACCCATAACCCGGATGAATGGAATTGCAACCGGTCGCGATTGCGGAACTGATAATATTATTAATGTTTAAGTAACTGTCGCCTCCGCGAGGACCGCCGATGCATATCGCTTCATCCGCTAATTTCACATGCAAACTTTCCTTATCTGCTGTTGAATAAACAGCAACGCAAGGAATTCCAAGTTCTTTGCAGGCGCGAATAATCCGAACGGCAATTTCACCGCGATTTGCGATTAAGATTTTATTTTGTTTTCTCATAATATCGTAATCATCACCTGATCAAAGCCGACCGGATCACCGTTTTTCAATTTTACTTCTTGAATAATGCCGCTTTTTGGAGCCGTAATTTCATTCAATATCTTCATTGCTTCAATAATACAAATCGTATCGCCTTCTTGAACATGATCGCCCGCCTTTACAAAATCCTCCCCGTTCCTATCTTTAATATAGAAGGTTCCGACTAAGGGTGCTTTTACTTCAACCAAATTAGGATCCTTTAGTTCCTCTGTTTCTAAATCCTTTACATCTTGATTTTCCTTATCCTTGTATAACTGCTTTGAAAGTCTGAGCTTAAAATCCCCTTTTTCGATTTCAAGTTCGGTTAAATTTGATTTTTCAAAATTTTTGATTATGGTTTGAATTTCTTTAAAATCCATATTCTCCTCACTCTTTTTTATAATTAATATAGGCGATTCCAATTGCATCCATCCCGACATGGGCGGTAACGGTCGACGGAATAGTAAAGACTTTGTATTTTACATCCGGATTTTGTTTCAATAATTCTGCTTCCGCAAATTCTAAATCTTCAATGTTATCGTTATAAGAAATATGAATTTCGCCATGAACAGGATCCAGATGTTCTAAAGCATAAGCAATCGCCTTTTTAATCGCGCTCTTATAGGTCCTGACATTCTCTAAACTGACCAAACGTCCTTCCTCGTTTAAAATGATTATAGGTTTGATATGGAAGAGATTTGCGATTTTGTATTTTGCATAAGAGAGACGGCCGTTTTTAACCAAAGAGGTTAAATTATTTACCGTCAGATAGTAAGCTGAATTTTGATTTATTTCTTCTATCTTTGCTTTAATTTCTTCAATTGATCTTCCTAATTTGGCGAGTCTCGCTGCTTCGATTGTCATATATCCGAGTATCGAAACAGTTTTCTTAGTATCAATAATTTCAACATTGATTCCTTCAATCATCTCTTTGCTTGCATGTCCGTTCATAAAAGTTCCACTTAATTCTTTGGAGATTGGTAAATAAATAATATCCGTATAACCGAGTGCTTTGATTTTATTGAAGGCGTCTAAAGATTCACCTACGGATGGCTGACTAGTTTTCGGAATAAGTTTTGTTTCTCTGTAAGCTTTATAAAATATTATGTCGCCATGTTTATCAAAATCCGTAAATACCTCATCCCCGATATAACAGGGCAAGTTTATCATGAAGATGTTATCATATTCATGTTTAAAGTTATAAATTGTTGATGAACTGTCAGTTAAAATAGCAATTCTTCTTTTCATAGTTTCCCTCTCAATTCTTATTTGTTTGAAAATCAAATAGTTTGAATTTCAAACTAAATTTTATCACAATCCTAGGGTACTGTCAACATATAAAAAAATGATCCTATTCTAAGTACCCACACCCACATACTAAGGGAAACTTAAGGCTGCTTCAATCACGACCTGACCTGATTCGTTGCTTAATATTGGATATGGGTAGTTAGAATAGGATCTAGATTACTTATTCATTATACCATGGAAGGTTAAAAATTTCAATCATTATTTTCGGAGTCTTCGGAAAAATTCCTTCATCATTATTCCGATTTGTTCCGCAAAAATCCCCTTCGTCACTTCAATTTTATGATTAAATTCTTTAACATCCTGAAGCGATAGAATACTGCCAAGAACTCCAAACTTCGGTTCCGAAACTCCATAAACAACTCTTTTAATCCGGGTTTGGAAAATTGCTCCCGCACACATCAAACAGGGTTCAAGTGTAACATAGAGTGTTGCCTCCGGAAGTATGGATGTCCCAAGCTTTTTAATTGCTTTATTGATTGCTACCATTTCCGCATGCAACAAAGCATTATTTTTGCTTTCTTTCATATTATGGCCACGGGCGATTATTTTATTGTTTAAAACAATAACACAACCGACCGGAACCTCATCTTTTAGATAGGCTTTTTTTGCTTCTTTAATCGCTTCTTTTAAGAAGTATTGATCATTTCTTTCCATTGGGTTTTTCCAAGACGACATGGCAATGTCGGCATCTGGCCTCGTATTGTTCTTTAGCTCCGACTTTAATAATCGGATCATTGTAATGAGCGGGCTCTCCGTTAATCAATCTTTGGGTTCTGGTTGCAGGTGCACCGCAAACTTGACAAATCGCATCCAATTTTGTAACAAACTCCGCCCTTGCGAGCAATTCAGGCATTATCCCAAAGGGTTCTCCGCGAAAATTCTTATCAAGGCCGGCAACAATAACTCTTACTCCCTTGTCAGCAAGATTTTCACAAACATCAATTACTTCGGGCCCTAAAAATTGCACTTCATCGATAGCAATCGCATAGGGAAGTTCAGGAGCACAATGCGTATAGATTTCTTCCGTAGTTTCAATATCGATAGATTCAATTCTGCCGTTATCGTGCGAAACGACTTCGTTTGAACTATAACGATTATCAATTTTGGGTTTAAAAATCAGCACCTTCTTTTTCGCAAATTGAATCCTTCTGACTCTCCTTAAAAGTTCTTCGGTTTTTCCTGCATACATACTCCCCGCAATAACTTCAATCCATCCGTCTTTTACTTGCAGATTCATAATCTCAACTCCTTAACCATATTATAACCCAATCGCTAAGATATTTAAAGCAAAAAATTTGTTTTTTCGTCAAAAAAATCCAGCTAAAATTTAACTGTTTTTGCCTTGACTTTTAGCTCTGAATAAAGTATAATATTTAAGATAGAAACTTACTATAGTTTTTAAACTATGGCGGAAGGAGTAAAAAATGAAGGAAAAAATACATCCGAATTATTACACTGTAACCGTTACTTGTACAAGTTGCGGAAACACGTTTGAAACCGGTTCGACACTTCAAGAAATGCGTGTTGACACCTGTTCAAAATGCCATCCTTTCTATACAGGACAGCAGAAATTTGTTCAGGCTGCCGGTAAAGTTGAGAAATTCAACAGACGTCTTGCGAAGAAAAAACAGTAATCGGTTTAATACCGGTTTTTTCTTTTTTAAACCCCACCAAAATTGGTGGGGTTTTTTTTTAGAACTTAACTTTAGGAGCTTCTCTTTGAGCTTCGTCATTAACTTCAAAAAATTGTGCAGGTTTAAATTTAAACATACCGGCAACAATGTTCGTTGGGAATAATTCCGTCTTATCATTATAGGCCAAAACCGTATCATTATAAAACTGACGGCTGAAGGAAATCTTATCTTCGGTATCCCGCAATTGTTTCATCATTTCTTGGAAATTTGTATTTGCTTTTAATTCGGGATAGCGTTCCTGAACAACAAGCAAGCGGCTCAAAGTTCCGGCCAAAGTATTATTGGCTTCCGCCATACCTTCGATATTGCCGGTTCTTGAGGCTTGAGCATAGAGTCCTCTTGCCCGTGCAAATTCCTCAAAAATTCCTTTTTCCATTTCCGCATAACCTCTGACCGTTTCCGCAAGATTCGGAATTAAGTCAAAACGGCGCTTTAGCTGTACATCGATTTGACTCCAACCGTTACGAACTTTGTTGCGGAGTCGGACCAAAGCATTATAAGCACTGATTACCCAGGCAACTAAAATGACAACAAGAACACCAACAACAATTAAAACAATCTCAGTTGTTCCTATTTTAAATAATAAATTCATCTATAATCCTCCTTATTTTCTATCTGCTTCTAAAGCCTCCGCCGCCGCCTCCGAAGGACCTGCCACCACCAAAACCGCCACCCCGACCGGAACCGCCGATCTTTTGCGAGGTGTGTTTTACAATTGTTTGATGGACATTTTGGCGCGCGAGAGTCATTGAATTATTTATTCTACCAAAAGTATACCAGAGATGGTACCGCGGATAGTAATAACCGAAACCTAAGAATGTCGAGCCATGTAAGCTTTCTTCATCAACTGTCTTCGGAAGTCTGACTTCAAGTTGTTTCATAACCTTATCAGCAACTTTTAGTGAAGTTGCATAGACTAGATAATGTTCCCAAACAACGATGCCGGGTATCGGATAGTCTTTCATATTTCCAAAATCCAAGAGGAACTGTCGGAAAGCTTTCCATTTTACATAATCCTCATTTCCGTTAATGCTACGTTTATCGATAGTCGCAATATAAAAGATATAAACTATTAAAGCAATGATTGAAGTACCAAGCGCAAAGTTTGTATCAACAAAATAATTCAATCTTAAAACCAAAGATAAAAGAGCATAAAATCCGGGTATGATTGTAGCCAAAAGCATTTTTGATTTTTCTTTTCCGAGCCTTTTCTCGAAGAAATCATGCCTGCTTCCTTCAAGTTTTGCTCTTCGCACAAATTCCTTAGCATTATTTTGAAAACTCATCGCATTACTATAAGAATGCTTCGGATAATTTTCAATTTCCTTTAGCGTTACTTCTTGCTTGTTGCCGATGATTCCAATAAACCAATTCAGCAAATGCTTCTCATGCGATCTTAAATCTGAGTGGTCCATATCCGGATTTAAAATAAGTTTAAAATCCGGGTTTTTATCATTTATACCCTGCTTGTTTTGGTCAAAGATTAAATATTTACGCCTGATTAAATCAAGTAGTGTTGCCGTTAAATCTTCATTATTTATCTTTCGAAAATAATATAAATAACTCATCTCCGCCGGACTGTATTTCGCAGGGAGTTCCCGGTAATATTTTCCGGTAAACCGGGGTGTATGTTCTTTGTCATATTTTACATAAGCAATATAAACCATGACAATCATTAAAGCAAGCATTGCAAAAGTACCGTAGAAAACCCATTGAGCAATCTCAATTCTTCTATTGGTTTCTTCCGCAAGTTCCATCTCGTAATCAATAATATCTTGTTTCACTGTGCGGTTGATATAATTATTTTCTGGTACGGAAAATTTCTCATTCGGCATCAGGATTCTAACTTCAAGAACTTCTTTCTTTTTCAGTTTATCAACAGAAACCAGAACTTTATTTTCTTTAATCTCAAGGGAACCATCAGTACCATGTCCCCAAGCTAAAATATCGTCTTTCAAAATGCCGGGAAGTGTAATCGAAAATTCTACATTTCTAACGGTTGCTTCAAAATAATCGAGAAAGACCCAATTTAACTCCGCGACATCTCTGTACTCGGTGACGGCACCTTTAATTCGGTATTTATAACCAAAAGTCATTTCCTTATCGAATCCAGAAGGAACGCGAATAAAAATTGACTCGCACTGACTCCGGTTTGGATAACATTCTATAATTTCTCCGCGCTCATCACGCTCGCCGGATGTGCGGACATAATAGCTGTTTCGAGCCAGTTTTTTTCCGTCTGAGCCTGCCACCCATACATCGTTTTCAAGATCAATTTCAAAACCTGCCTGATTTGTTTTTTCCTGATTAAAGGGATTGTTAGGGTTATATTTTTGATAACTGATATCGCGATAGGAAACGGAATAACCTTCGGGATATTGAACAACCCAACGCTCCGAAATAACCATATCGCCGTTATCCTCAATCTCAATATCTGCTTTTAAGGACTGAATTTTATATCGATCGCTATTAAAATAAGCGGGGATAACCAAAAAAGCAGAAGATATTATTACAAAAAGTAAAACAAAACCTAAGTTTTTTTTCAATTAACTCACCCCTCAAAATACTTCCAGATTCCTTGTTCAGGAAAATATCTGAAAGCAATAATTTCCTTTGTAGTCGGGTGCGGAAACTTGATTTGTGAACAAACCAAACCTAATTCATCACCGTAGTTTCGACCCCGATATTGATATTTATAATCATTAACGAGCGGATGACCGATTGCGGAAAACTGCGCTCTGATTTGATTATATCTTCCTGTAATCAAATTTATTCCAACAAGAGATAAGATCTCACCGTCAATGTTTTTGCTTTTAAGCAACCGATATTCCAAAAGAGCCTCTTTCGCATGCTCATCTTCTTTGGTAACAACTTCCGCAACCTTCGCCCGATCCGTTTCCGCTTTTTGAAGATAGTGTTTCAAAATTCCTTCGCGAGGATGAATTTCACCTACAATTACCGCCAAGTATTCCTTCTGAAACTGGCGTTTGCGAATGGATTCGGAAAGACGGGAGGCAGCTTTTGACGTTCTTGCAAATACCATCACTCCGCTTACCCTACGGTCAAGGCGCTGGACAAGACCCAAAAATACATTTCCTGGTTTTTGAAATTTTTCTTTTAAATATGTTTTTAGCAGGGAAAGCATATCAGCATCACCGGTCTTATCCTGCTGACTTAAGATTCCTGCAGGTTTAATAACAACCAACAAATGATTGTCTTCATAAATAATTTTTAAATCTTTCATTTATATCTGTAAAGACGGTACCCTGTTTTTTGACGTAAAAATCTTTCTAATTCCGTCCTGTCCTCAGGATTAAGTGCCGATTTCAAAATAATGATCGCGGCGTTTTTCGAAACATATAAATAAAAACAAGTTTTAGTTTCTGAGATACCGAACAGGTTTTGATATTGATATTCTTTGCTGGATACTGTTGTTTCATAAATCAGTTTTTCATCAAGAAATTTTATCTGATAGGAATAATCCAAAAGACGCAACTTTTTGATGATTCTGTTAACCGTCATATTGATCATCACCCGACGAATCACAAGTAACATCAAAGCTACAAAAGTAAAAAAAAGAGCATAGTAGAGTTGGCTTAAGAAGAGAAACCCAATCGCTGCTATAAAGAGAATTATAGCTAACCCAAAATATACATTTCGGGAAGAACTTTTTTTAGTCAAATGGAATTTGAAGAAATCTCTTGCCTTATCTTCACTATGCGTCATTTTTGCTTTAATATTCATTTGAAACTGTTATTCCTCGTCTGCCTCTTCCACAAGTTCCGCCTCTTGAACTTCCGTTGTTTCAACTGAATCTTTTGCTTCCTCAGCTACATCGCTATTAACGACTTCATTATCCACTTCAACAGCATCGGCAGTAGGAAACTCTTCATGAACATAAGTAATCGGGATTTTGACGAGATCTTCTTCGGTTTTCTTGTAGGGTTTCAAAGAAGCTTTTTCCCCAATAATTGCATCAAGTTCTGCTTTGGTCCCTTCAATTAAAGCTTCTTCCGAACGGTCAATAATAATCGGCGTACCTTTGCCGACCATCAACATATAGTATTGAGGCATTTCAAAAATTTGGTTAATATATGACCAGTCATAGACAATCGGATTTTCCGGATCAAAGGAACGTACTACCGTTATCTTCTCGTCATCAACTTCGACGGTTTGAGTATTAACTGGCCGACCACGGAAAAATGCAGCCAATTGTGTGTCTAATTTCTTTTCTAAAGAAAAGAATTGATAGATAGAATAAAGTATAAAAACACCGCCAAGAATAGAAAACATTTTTGTTTGCAGTTTCAAAAGATCATATACTATTATTCCTGCGGAAAGAAGCACAGTAACAATAATCCAAAGCCTAGATCTTCTCTGAAATTTCATTATGAAAAGATTACAGTATTTTAATGTTCTGAAATCAAGTTTTGTTAAAGTCTTTATTTTGTTCATAATTTCCTCCGTTTAATTATTATACCATAAAATTGAAAAATAAAAAATATTTTATTGATTTTCTTTAGATTTAATGACAATAAAGAGAAAAATAATCTAATATTAAAAATCCCACATTATTCTGTGGGATTAATTTCAATCTTAATTTTTAAATTTTCAATCACATTTTCTCTTAACACCCGCATCGCTCTTCTAATCATATTACACATTTCAAAATAGCAGGCATAGATAATCGGAAGATAGATGTTTTCTTCTAATTTTCCAGCTTCAATAGAATGGGCGATTGTAAGATTATTACCCATGATATAGAAGGAAACCTGTTTTATCATATCAAAGACTACATAATGTCCCGCCGTATCAACATCAGGAATTGCAATTTTTCCGGCTTCTTCTAATACTTCCAAATCAGTAGCTAATTTGGATAGACCAGCACTGAGCATTTTTAATGAAGCCGATATCCAAGCAAGCGCGTCTAAATTTTGTTTGTTGTCAAGAATGTTTTTAGTTAAGTGGACTGCTTCGCCTGAATATTGCACTAAGTACTTTATAAATTTCCTAACATAAAGGCTTTCCTGCTCTGCAGGAAGGTTACGGGCGCTGACGGAAATTTCAAGCATTGGACTAATCGCGGCATTTATCCGTTTCATATTTCGGTCTATTTTTGTTCCGAAAGCGTGTAATTGTTGGCCGATGGAATAATCCGTATAACGGGAAAGATTATATTCATCAATTTTGTCGGAAAATGAATTATATAACTTTTTGGCTTCAGTAAGAAGTTTCTTCGTTAATCTGATCATGGAAAGTTTGCCGGCAATCAAAACAACTTCGAAACTGTCTTGATTTAAATTGACATCTTCGATGCTGACAAGGTCGTATTTTCCTTTTTCTCCGCCCATTATTTCGTTTGCTCGATTTGCAATAACTTCATTAGCATTAGCATTCATGCTGTTTCCGGAACCGCCTTGAACCACATCGGTAATAAACTGGCCGTGGAGTCGTCCATTTAAAATTTCTTCGCAACTTAATACTATTGCATTAGCAACCTCTTTATCAAGTAAACCAAAATCGCCGTTAGTCTTTGCTGCAGTCTTTTTTATATTCGCAAAAGACTTAATCATTTGCCTAATCATGCCATGTTTAGTTATTTGATATGTTTCTTTGGATCGGAGTGAACCAATTCCATAGTAAGCTTGCGCAGGAACTTTTTTCTCCCCTAATTCATCTCTTTCAATTCTGTATCTCATATAAATTCCTCATTTCTGAATCCATATAAGGATTTCTCCACAAAAATTCTATATCTCTATATATATAATAACATTTTTTTGAATGAAAATAAAGACTTAATATAATAGTTTCGTTTGGAAAATTTCTGAAAATAACGCCTTGCATATTAACACCGACAGGCTCATAAACATATTATAGAGGATGAGGTGTGATTATGAGAGTAAAAGTCAGAGGCAAAAGGCGATTGCAAGGAGTTGTAGAAATTAGCGGAGCAAAAAACAGCGCCGTTGCCATTATTCCTGCTGCGGTGCTTGCGGACGAACCTGTAACCATCCGCAACATCCCGGACATTCAGGATGTGAGAACTTTAATCGGGTTGCTGCAAGAAATCGGTTATTCCACAACCTACCAAGATAATGTCCTCTCAATAAAACAATTAACTAAAATTGACTGGGAAATTAAATCCGAAGAGGTTAAAAAACTACGCGGCTCTTATTATTTCATGGGGGCATTTTTAGGTAAGCTAAAAAAAGTCAAGATGTTGACTTCCGGAGGTTGCGATCTTGGGCACCGTCCAATCAACTTTCATCTTGAAGGTTTTCAAAAGCTGGGCGCAGAGGTTAAAGCAGAAAGCGAGGAAATCACAATCACTGCACCAAAACTTGAAGGAACAACGCTCGATTTAAAATTTCCTTCCGTAGGCGCTACAATTAATTTAATGCTTGCAGCGGTTAAAGCTAAGGGCGAGACAATTATCAACAATGCTGCTATTGAACCAGAGATTGTCGATGTTGGAAACTTTTTAAAGAGCATGGGCGCAAACATCGTCGGCCTCGGAACTTCTGCGATAAAAATTACCGGCGTCAAATATCTGCATCAAACCGATTACAAGATCAGTCCCGACCGCATTGAAGCTGGAACCTATTTAATTCTAGGGGCACTTTCCAAAGGAAAAGGATTTACAGTCAGAAATATCCAAGCCGATAAAATGACTTCCCTTCTGAATCTTCTAAAAGGGATTGGCTGCCGTTTGGATATAAGTGAAAATGAAATATTCATTAAAAATGAAGGACCACTTTGTAACTTTCATATAGTAACCAAACCTTATCCGGGCTTTCCCACCGATTTAGGACAATTAATTACAGTCTTAATGTTAATTGTAGAAGGAGAGTCGAGTTTAAAAGAAACAATCTTTTCCAACCGTTTTTCTCATGTCAAGGAACTGGAGAAAATGGGTGCTGATATCAAAGTTATTGATGATACAATCTATGTAAACGGTCCTTGTCAATTAAAAAAAGCAACGCTTGTTGCTCATGATTTGCGTTGCGCAGCCGCATTGATCCTTGCTTCTACCTTAAATCGCGGGCAAACGATTGTTGAAAACATTGAAGTTCTTCTGCGCGGTTATGAAAACCCGATTCAAAAATTACGAAATCTGGGTCTAAATATTCAAATTGAATAAAATGAAGACCTCAGTCTTCATAAATCGGAAACAGATTTGTAAGATCCATTACTTCTTTTTTAACTGCAGCCAAGACCTCCTCATCCTGATAATTTTTTAAAGCCTTATCAATCAGTTTTGAAATAAGTTCTATTTCTTTTTCTCTAAAGCCGCGTGTCGTTACACTTGCTGTTCCAAGCCTAATACCGCTGCAATACATCGGTTTCTCATCATCAAAAGGAACAGTGTTTTTATTGCATGTTATCGCAACTTTATCAAGAATTTCCTCCGCAAGTTTTCCGGTGATGCCGAGAGTTTGCTTCACATTAACCAAAAGCATATGATTGTCCGTACCGCCGCTTACAATATGATAACCCAGTTTTTTAAGTGCCTCACTTAAATGTGCGGCATTTTTTATTACCTGACTTTGATAGTTTCTAAATTCCTGATTGCTCGCTTCTTTAAAGCAGATTGCCTTTGCTGCAATGACATGCATTAAAGGTCCTCCTTGGATTCCGGGAAATACGGATCTGTCGATCTTCTTTGCAATTTCATCAGAATTGGTGAGAATTAGACCGCCCCGCGGACCTCTTAAAGTTTTGTGAGTTGTTGTTGTAACGACATCCGCATAAAGAACCGGGTTTTGATGCAAAAGGGCAGCAACCAACCCAGCAATATGAGCCATGTCAACCATAAAATATGCGCCAACGCTTTTTGCAATTTCACCGATACGTTTAAAGTCAATTGCTCGGGAATAAGCGCTCGCACCCGCAACAATCAATTTCGGTTTAATTTCTTTGGCTTGCTTTTCTAATTCTTCATAATCAATTCTTTCGGTTTCTTTATTAACATAATAAGGAAAAAAACGATAATCAATTCCTGAAAAACTTAAACGATGTCCATGCGTCAAATGGCCCCCTTGATCAAGCGCCATTCCCATAACTACATCACCGGGATTAAGTAAGGTGCGGTATGCAGCCATGTTTGCGGAACTACCGGAATGGGGTTGAACATTAGCATAGTTTGCGGAAAAGAGAGCCTTAGCTCTTTCGATTGCCAAATTCTCAATTTCATCAACAAAATCGCAGCCGCCGTAATATCTTCTCCCCGGATATCCTTCCGCATACTTATTTGTCAGAATCGATCCTTGTGCTTCCAATACCGCTTTTGAAATGAAATTCTCCGATGCAATCAACTCAACGTTTTCTTGCTGACGTCTCTTTTCTTTTTCAATAATCTGATTAATTTCAAAGTCAGTTTGAATTAGGTCCATTTTTACCTCCTGTCATTTTTATTATACCACAGTATCATATCTGAAATAAACTTGTATTATATTAAAAATTAGACAAATTTTAATTAAAAAAATGCCCTCCTTAAAGAGCATTAAAATTAGATAGTTAGCCATAATAAGATTTTATTTTCTTCAAGTATAATTTTTCAAGGATTATTAAAGCAAAAAACAAATTCTCTTTGTTTTTTACTAATGAATAATCAAGCACCAGCCGCTTTTTAGAAACCATAAAGCTTGCAATTCTTGCCTTGGAAAAAGCAATCAGGGTATTTATGAATACCCTAGACAATTCATAATTTTTCATAATCAAGAGATTGACATCGGTATTAAAAATATTAAAATTGCTTCCAGAAGAAAGAAAGCTGCTTAATTCCTGAATGCCTAAAATCTCGATATCATTGAGTTTGCTTTCCTTAACCAGCATCTTGACAATATTGCTTTCCAATACTTCATTTTTATTATTTGTATTTGTTAGTAAGACAACATTTATCCTCTTAATATCAAGCCCCTTCATAAGCGGACGAGCTTGCATGATTGCTTCTTTTTTTTCTTCAAAATCAACATAAAAATTGCGATTGATATTGCTTACAAGAAAAAATTTCCGTAACTGAGGTAAATCAATGATATCAATACTCCCAAGAGAAAGGGAATCTCTTATCCCAAGAATATTAAGTTGATAGATTTCCGGAATATCTCCGAAGATAAGATAATCAATCTGGTTTTCGCCAATTAACATTTTCGCATGTTCAATCGCATCGGCATCTAAAGGAAAATGGTGAATTGTGAATTTGCGATAATTGATATTTTCTGAAAAACAAGTTTCAATAATCTTCTTTTTATCTCCAATTAAAATAAAAGTGCCCAATCCGAAAGAAACAGCATCCGCAAGCGCAGAAAGTAAATTATTTTGATAGGGCATCATAACCATGACTCGCATTTTCACACCCCTTTTCAATTATAAATTTGAAAAGAAGCGAAAATTGTATAATCCTGTCATTACTCACTTTTTAGAAAAGATTTTTAACCATCCCCAAGAAAAACTAATGATACCAAAGTAGCCGAGCAGGACAAAACCATAAGTTTGAGCAAAATCGGAAATCGCTTCTGATTTTGCGGAAATAACAACGATTCCTACAAGCGAAGCTAAACCGGCTAATATCGCAAAAGGTGCAAGTCTTTTCATATTTCACTCCATAAATTTATATAAGAAATTGCTCAAACATCGCTTGAGCAAATCTACTATTCCAGGACCAGGAGGATTCGAACCTCCGCATGATTGGGTCAGAGCCAATTGCCTTACCGCTTGGCGATGGTCCTATATAAAAAAATGGCAGGGCTAGATTGATTCGAACAATCGAATGACGGAGTCAAAGTCCGTTGCCTTACCGCTTGGCTATAGCCCTGTATGGTGGTGGGGGACAGATTCGAACTGCCGAACTCGGAGAGAGTGGATTTACAGTCCACCGCGTTTAGCCACTTCGCTACCCCACCGTATGCAGTACTAGACTGCTTATATATTTTACTACAAATTAAATGAAAATGCAAGTCTTTTTAATATTTTTTCCTAATAAAACAAAACAATTCCAAGAAGATTATTTTTTCGGAAAAACCCTTCTTAAAACTTCCAGATTGTGTTCCATAATTGAAAAATAATCTAATCCTGCTTTTTCTTCTTCTGAAGTTATAGTTGCAAGCGTATGAAGCGAAAGCTTATTTTCTTGAGGAATTTCCAAAGCATTCATATATTGATTTATAATCGACGATTCCAGTTCATTTTTGGTTACACAAATATATCTAATCCTAAGCTCTTTGGCTTGACTGATTTTCTTCTGCATCACCGCCGGTGCCACATCATTGCTTTCATTATCGGTTCTGAGCCTAATTCTTTCAATCCCATAAGTATCGTTCCAATAAGCATAGGCATCATGGTCAACCAAGATTGTTTTGTTATCAATATCTTCTGCGGAAACGAGTTTTTTAAATTCTTCATCCAACTTAAGAAACTTTCCTTTCAATTCTTCCGCATTCTGTTCATATTTTTCTTTCTGGGTCTTTGTCGGTGTTAAATGTTCAAACAAAGCTTCGAGAATATTATCGGTAATTGTTATCATACGGGTGGGATCAAGCCAGACATGGGCATCAAAAAAGACGCCCGTGTGGTCATGATGATCCTCATCATGATGAACATGGTCACTGTTTACCTCAATTAAAGTAAGATTTTTAACTACCGAAACGGTAGGCACATCCGCTAAAGTTGAATCAACTGAATCTTCAATAATCCATTCCAACCCCAGACCAATATAAAAAATGATTTTACTCTTTACCACACTCATCAAATCTTTAGGCGATACTTCATAAGTATGGACATCTTTTCCCCGTGGAAAAACTGAACGGACCGCATAATCATCTTCTACAATATTCTTAACGATAAACTCCAACGGGTAAATCGATGTGTAGATGTCTACCTGAACAGTTTCACCATTACAGCCGCTGAGAAGATAAAGGTTTAATATTATCGCCGTCAAAATCAAGATTTTTTTCATTTATGCTGCTCTTTTCCCTTCTAAATATTTTTGAAAACTTCTGTTTAAGCCAAACAAAGGTTTTTTTCTTCGGAAGAAGTTTATGTCCGAAAACAAGAACTTCTTTAGGTATAACAATTATAATAATAACTTTTTTAATTTTTCGATAGATTTTAGAAAGAAATTGGTCACAGTGAGCCAAATCCTTTTGAAAGGGCTTGGAGAAATAAATGATATGAATTAAGGCGCCGAGCACAAAAAAGCCAAATGCATAGATTGTCAAGGCCCCCTTTGTAATCTTCATCATATATTCTGTTGCAAGATAAGCAAGACCAAGCCAAAAAATAAATTGGAAAATATAACTTAATACTTGATTTATCCGAAATTTATTTAAGACATAAGAAAGAATATCATTCATTGCTGCAAGAAAATAGCCGAAAAACAAGAAATAGATAACCCAAGTAATTTGTTCACGAATCCCAATCATCGGAATAATTTGCTTAAAAATCCTTTTGTTTTCTCTTGTTTTTGTCTACTCAGGTATTCAATCGAATTAATCTTTCCTGAAATCGTCAACACTTCTCTTTCTAAATCCAAATTTTTCATTTCTAATTCATTGCCCTTGACCTGCATTTTTCCAAGAGTAGTTTCAAAGAAAAACTCATTACTATTTAAGCTTTCTAGTTTTTTTACACCAGTTATATGCAAATCGGTTCTGTTTTTTAAAACAATTTCTTGTGTAGTTGCCGGAGCAAACTGAGCTACAGGATTCATATAATTCACCTCAATGAATTATATGCTAGTCTGAGGGCTTTTATTATTGCAAATCTTGAAATCGGTTTGTGAAATCAGGAAAGGTAATAACCTGATAATCATAGACTTTATCGCCTGGTTTTAAAATTGCAATTTCGCTTTCATTGAGATAACGTTGAATCTTATTAGTATCGGGGTAAACTAAAAGAACTTTTCTTTGTGAACCGACAATTTCTTTTTCTAAAAAGGGGATTAACTTATCCAAATATTTCATATTGCTATAACCCCGATGATGCGCAGAACCACCGTATCTTAAACACCAGGTGTTTTTACTATTTATTGTGATTGAAGAATTTGTAGGGACAAAGACAAGTTTAATCAGAATCTTAGATTCCTCATTTATTAATTCATAATCATAAGTTTTATCGTTCGCATCCTCTAATGTATAACCCTGTTCTTCAGCAACTTTTTCAAGCAGTTCTTTTACTTTTTGGTTTCGTTTTCTTTCAAAAACAATCGTTAAAACCAAAAACAGCATAATAATTACTGTAAAAGCACCAAGATAAATTCCGATTAAATTAAGAAATATTAATTCCATACTATTCATATTATAGCCTACTTAGCAATCGAAGTCAATTTATTTTGAGTCGCGTCAAGTGCCGCTAGGTAAATCAATATGATTACAAAGATAACGGGATTATGCCAAGTATTATCCACAAGTCCGTGAATCAGCATAGCCAAAGTTGCAAAGAAAACGGAAAGATGATAAAAATTCCCGCCCTTAATTTTTCGGAAAATTTGAACTATAAAATTCCCAAAAGTAACTAACCCAAAAAGACCGAGGGTGGCAACATTTTGAATAATGAAATTATGATAATGTTTTAATGACGGGGAATAGCCATATGCAATCAAATAAGGTTTGGCTGTGTAAGAACCGGAGCCAAAAAGCGGAAACTCCTTGAAGACTTCGGCACCGTATTTATAAATCCTAATCCGTGCTTGATCATTAAACCACCCTCTTGCAGACATTTGTTGCAAGTATTTTACAATCCCCACCCTGATTCCAGAGATTGAAAAAATGATTCCGAAAGCTAAAAGCGCCAATGCAAACATAATGATAAGACTCTTGGTAAGTTTTCTTTTATCTTTTACATATTTATATACAAATACTAAAAGCGGAATCAATAAAAGCGCCAAAGTAAGATATGCGCCTTTGCTTAAGGTGAGCACGACTAAAGCAATATTTACCACAATAAGTGGAAGTATATAGTACTTTTCTTTTTCTACATAGAGAAAAACCGTCATTGGAAAAAGCAGCATAAATACCATTGCAAGTGAATTGGAAGCGCTCCAACCCAAAACAATATTTTTGCCTAAAACTTCGCCTTCATAAGTTAACAAGAATATTAAGACTTGCAGAGCAATTGTAAGCAACATATAAACTGCGCTTTCCGCAACCCTTCGATAATCCCCTTCTTCTTTGGTATTTTGAACATAGAAGTAGAGAAAGCAAAAAGCAAGGGTTTGAAGAATTCCAACCAAACCATAATTTAGGTTTTCCTTTGTAATATTGATTAAAGATATGATATTTGCAAGCAAATATAAAGCCAGAGCAATAAAAATCGGATCTTTAAAACTTGCTTTTCTTCGAACTAAATCATAAATGGTAAATGGAGCAACAATTCCGCCTACTATCAAAAGCGGCCAAAAATTAGTTTCATAAGCTGTATCGCGATAATTAATAATCCCCGCAAAGATTATCGTTATAAGTCCGATGCGCTTTGCATCAAAAATAATGATGAGAATAATTGCCATTCCGGAATAAATGATTGCCGGTATTTGTGTTTGGAATCGCCAACAAACCAGTGCAACCAGGTAAGTTAAGATGATAAAGTATTTACTATTAAGAAAGTCTCTAATTAGTTTCATTGTGCTCCCTACTTTTCTTGTGTTTTTTTATAGTTCGGAAAACGCCGATTGAAGCAACCGCCCCCATAGCTAAAAGCGAAAGTATGATGCCATATTTCATTCCGGGGGTTTCATATACAAACATAATATCATGAGTTCCGGCTTCAAGCATTATTCCCATATAACCAATATTCACTCTTTTAATTCCCGTTTTTACGCCATTCACATAAGCTGTAAAACCTTCCGAATAAGGAAGCGATATGAAAAGTAAACCTGGCGTATTTAAAGTAATACTCCCGGAAAAACCATTAGATTTAAATTGTAAATTTTGCAAAGTTTCTGAATTCAAATTATTAATCTTTTCTTCAAAAGAGGCCACCGGATTTAAATAATAATTGATTTCCTCATATTCGTACTCGCCTGCTTCAAAAATAATTCTGACTTCCAAATTTCCTTTTTCAAAATAGCCAATTCTTAACAAATGATCCTGATTATCAATATAAAAGTTGGTTCCATATTTATATCCTCTTTCTTCATGATAAGTTAAATCAGTTTCATAACGAACCGTAAATCCGCGTAAGGAATCACTTGCCTTTAAACCTAAAATTTCAACATATAATTCGGCTTCTTCGAGATTGTTTACCGTAAAGCTGATTGTACCTTCATCTCCGGAAATAATTTTCCCTTCTTCAAGAATAATATTCTCAAGTTCAAATTTTTGCGGTTTCATAGGCTTTAAATCTTCAGCTTCATAACGAGGCAGTTCACAATCTTCTGCTAAGATTGCAGCTTCAAGCAAGATGTTTTCTTTGCTGAGGGAAGAAAATTGTTCTAATGAATTTTCTTTTATATATTGATGATAAACAAAACCAAAATCTATAAAGTTTTCGTTTCGAAAAATATATGCAGTTTCATATACTTTTTCTTTGCCATCATATTCGATAGCCCCGGTATTGGTCATTCTATTATAACGATTTTCAGCAAATTTCTCAAGTTGAATCGTATCATATAATTTAAAACCATAAGGAATACTGATTTTTTCCGATTCCCTCACAATCAAATATTTTACATGATTAATACTATTCAAGGCACTTCTTTCATTAAAACCATTATAGCCGACAGAATTGTTATGATTCACCACATTAAAAAATTCAATTGTATCATTAATATAGCCATTATTCATTGTATTATAAGCGTACGGAGCAGGAAAACCATAAACAAGATTATCATTGCTTAGAAAATCGGAATCAAGAAAATATTTATTCTGATCCACACGATAAAAACCTTGATCGTTATAAATAGCTGTAAATGCTTCCTTGTCGCTATACCCGCTCAAACCTTCAGATACTGTCACAAAGAAGCCACTTGCAAAACTTATTCCTAAAATCATTAAAAAGGAAACTATCAAGGTATACTTTAAAAGCAATTTTGAATTAAGATATTTCTTTAATCCAGCTTTAAAATTTGTTTTTAAAATTTTTCTAATCAGCAAATATTCTAAAGGTAGCAAAACTAATAAACCAACTATAAATATTGTCTTCCCAACACTCTCCAAAAGTGCTAATATTGCTAAGACAGCCACTAAACTGACCAAAACTAAAAAGGCTTTATTTGCTTTTTTAACTGAAACATCAGTTACCCCTTCTTGATTATCTACAACTTTACCCAACATTAATGCTGCGGGAAGTAACATTAAATATGTCCAGCGATTATTAATATAAGAACAGACATTAATTAGATATCCGAAAAAAGAAATAAATAAAAGCACTGAAAGAATTAAAAAATAAGGTTTTTCCCAACTCTTTTTTGGGTTAAAGATAAAAATAAGAACAGCATAAAATACAACAAAATTCCCGATAGTAGGAGAATAGCGGCTGCCAATAACCGGGATAAAAAACGAAGATAGATAAGTAAGCAAATCATAAGCATTATAGAAGACAAAACCCTTGGAGGAAGCTCTTCCGCTTAAAACAGTAGCTAAAAATTGAGGGACAAGAACAAAACCGCCTAAAAAAGCTCCCAAACTATAAATTAAACCAAGGTTGGCAATGCTTTTGCTGTAACTTAGAAAAGATTCTTTTTTTATTTTCGGAATTAATCTGATGATTACAAATAATAAAAAACCAAAACTTGTATAGATATAAAAATAAAACTGGGTAATAAGTCCTAAGAAAGAAGCAAGAATTAATAAAAATGGACCGTTTCCGCGTATGATTCTTTCCGCACCAAGAATTACCAAAGGAAACAACATCGGCCCATTTGTAAAGAAGGGGTGCCGAAAAGCCGAATAAAGTACAGTAACATTAAAACAGTAAAATAATGCGACCGTTAAAAGTGAATATTTTTTTTGAATGCCGTACTCTTTCGCAAGCCAGATAATAAAAATCCCTGCAAGGTAAATTCTTGTTACTGCTATTAAATAATAACTGAATTCAATATATTTTATAGGTATTAAATAAGCAATTATAGTCAGAGGATCAAAAAGAGAATAATAGCCAAAACTCATGAAAAAATCGCTTCCCAGGCCGATATCAAAGCGATAAATTCTTAAGGGGTTGCCGTTAAAAAAGTTTTTAATGTTTATAACATAATCCCTCATAAATATTAAATGCTGTTTTATTCCGTCTGTAAACAAACCAAAGCCTAATGGATAACCTGTTTTGATTTCTGTCGGAATTAAACCGACAAGAACAAAAATCAAAAAAATAATCGTAAAAATACTATAAACATTCTTTCTTTTTTCCATAATTCTTCCTTCTACTTATTTGTAACATTTTATCATATTGAATTATTGAAAGCAAGAGAAGGGGTATTAGAAATAACTCCTAATGGTTTAAAACTTAATTTTGGTAGTGTAAAGTTTTAGTGGGTAAATATAGATATATTAGTTATATAGCTATATTTAAGCATTTTGAAAACTGAAGAAATTTTCTAACTATAAAGCCACTTTGGTGACACAAGATTATGAATGTAG
>DUTX01000096.1 GCA_012841865.1 Acholeplasmataceae bacterium
ATAAACGAAACCACTTGGGTAAGTCATTCCTGGGTATAATTCCATAAGTTGAAAATTCTTTATTGTTAATTCTCTAATTGCTCCATTTGATTTAGGTGTGTTAGGCAATTCTATTAAATCACCTTGATTATTTACTTCTTTTATAAAATCGGTTAAATCAGTTATTTTTTCAGCTGTTATTTTTAATTCTGCATTAGTTCTATCTATTTCAGTTCTAATTGATAAAACACTATCATATAAACCTAATATTTGCGTTTCTTCTTGCTTTTCAGTATTGATATTAAAATCATAACTACCAACCCAACCACCGCCATAAGATGAAGAGTATTGAGCAATTGTTGGATATTCACTAGTATCATCGACAAAAGTAATAACATCTCCAGCCTTGATTGAACTATCTATTAAAGAATTAGGTACTGTTAATGTATAAAACTCGAAATTAACTATTTTGTTATATATGTTTTCAACTACTGATTCATCTGTAATAAACACATTATTTTGATTTAAATATAAAGTGTTTCCAACAGCATCGCCAAATTCATATTTAACTACTCCGTTATCATAGACAACTCTTGTTATTTTCTTTTTTTCGCCGATAATTAATTCACTTACTTCATCTGCTGAAATAGTCTTTTTAGAGGCTTGTTTGTGTTGTTTGATAGTTAGTTTACCTAATTCATCGATACAAGCATAACCGCCCTCTAATTCGGCTATAAACGATAAATACTCCCTTGCTTGAATACGACTATCGTACCAACTAACAATTATATTGTTTGTTAATGTATAATCTAATTCAACATTTGCTTTTAAGCACATATCTTCTAAAATGTCGCTTAAATAACAATCTTCTTCTAATTCTAATTTGCTATCAATTAAAGGTTTAGCATCGTAACCGAAATTAAAATCAACCATTTTATCAACTAAATAATAGTTAAAAAAACCTTTTTCTTCTTCAACTTTGTCTACTATCAAATGAAATGTTGTATTGTCATCTTCAATTTTTACATTAGTTGGATGACTACTTACTTCACTCTTTAATATTTTTAATTTAAAGGTATTACTTGCTGTTGAACCTAAATAAAAACTATCGTTAAATAGTTTATAATCGTTTGTTAGTTCTGCATAAGCATCATTATCTATTAAAACATTATCAAAATATATATTTAACATTATTGACCACTAACCTTCTTTTTTTGGACCAAATTAAAAGACATTGTATATGCCTTGTTTTCGTTCATCTCTAAACTTATTTTGCTACATCTCATTTCCATTTCTTTGCTAGGTGTATTATTTGTTGAGTAAAGCGGATTAGTTGCTTGAATAATTACAGGATTTTGATTTATTGCATTTGTAATCGTATTAACTTCATCAGCTGTTAAATAATTATAACTCATTGCAATTTTGCTCCATTTTTTTGATATAACATTATCTATTAAGTTACCAGATACTACTGAACGATAACTATTTTTATCTAAATCTTCGTAATCAATTTTATAAGAAGAAGGTGTTTTCATATCTGTATATGTTCCACCAACTTTTGCTTTCCATATTAACATTAGATAACACCCCTTCCCATAATTCGTTTTTGTGAGTTAATATAATCAGCACTTGCTTGTCCTATTGAATTTTTATCTATACTAACTGACATATCTTTTTCTTCTAGCGTTTCAATTAATTCTCTTAAAAGGTTGTTTGTTTCATCATTGCCACCACTAAAATATTCACTTGAATTGAATTTTTTAGGCACTACTGCTTCCCCTTTGTGTATCATCGCTAATGTATCTTCAGGAACGTAATTTGTACCTACATCTAATTTGGGTATTCTTGGTATTGTCACTTTTAAAATTGGTATGTTTACACCAGGTATTTTGTTTATTAATTTTATTGCCGCATTTATCGGAATTAAGAAACCATTTATAGCCCCTTCAATAAATGCAATTATAATGTTTCCCATTCCTTGCAACATTTGTTTTAAACCATTTTTGATTTTAGTTCCATCTAAAGTGAATATTCCAACAAACAAATCTTTAATACCTTTGAAAAAAGTTTTTGCTCCACCCCAAACATCTTTAATTGTTTTCCACGCATTTTTAAATGGCTCAGTTATAATGTAAAATACACTTTCTAATATACCTACAATAATTTTAATTGCTAACTTAACAGTTGCTACAATTAAATCCCACACAACTATTAAAGCTTCTTTTATATCATCCCAATATAAAATTACAAACATAACAAGTTTAGCAATTATCCCTAGCCAATTACCTGTTGCTCCATCTATAACTATTCCAATTAATAAAATTAACCCCATAAAATCTTTTCCTATCAAGTCCCAATTATCAAGTATAAAAGTAAAAAATGGTGCAAATATGCTATCCCATATATCTTTTATTACACCACCTATTTGTTTACTTGTTTCAATTATAGGTTTCATCTTCTCAGCAATGTTTTCTAACCAAGTAACCACATTTTCATCTAACGGAACATCTTTAAATGCATCAATCCAACTTGTGTCCATATCAGCACCGCTAGAACTATCGTCTAGATTAGTTAGTTCATCAAAACCTGCTAAAGTTTTTGATAATTTACCAGCGGTTTTATTTGCTTTATTCATAGACTTATCCATTGCTCTTGCTAAAAAATCCACTCCAGTTAATGCTTTGATAAATACATTTATATATTTGACTGCTTTAATAACAAAATTTGCTATTTTTTCAAGTATTGGTGCGAATATACTTCCTAACCCAATCCATGCAGATTGTATTTTTCTAGTTGTTTCTTCGTCTTGCGACAAATAAGCAGAACTTGCTCGTGATAACATTCTATAAACTGAATGAATGCCAAACAACGATAAAGTAAATCTTTTAGCACTTTTCAATCCTTTATCGAAACCTTTTTGAAGGTTTTTATTAATATTCCCTAATCTATTGAATGAGTTATTTGTTTTTTCAACTATTATGTTGTTATTTTTAAGCGTTGAATTTAATTGTTCTAGTTGATTATCAATCTCTTGTAGTGCTTGTTTGTCTTTTTCTAAACTATCACCAAATATACTTGTATCTTGCCAATATTTTATCCCAGATAATAAATCCTCACTATTTTTTATTTCCTCTAATAATTTAGTTCTTTCAATTTGCAGTTTTTTAATTTGTTCAGTTATGTCAGAGTCTTCGATAACTATGTTTTTTTTAGCAACATTACCAACATTCTTAAATGTTTCTTTAACTCTTTCTATTCCTTCTTTGAATTTTGATATATCTAATTCAAGACTTGTTTTAAATTTTTCATCCATATTGTTTACCTCCTTCCTTTCCTTTTAAAAAGTCAGGCTTCTTTATACTTGGTTTAGGTGGATA
>DUTX01000097.1 GCA_012841865.1 Acholeplasmataceae bacterium
AAGCGAAGAATACCTTAAATGAATGTATTTCTTTGGTTTATAAGTTGAATGATGAAGAGGGAATTACTTATTGTGAATATTTGAATGCGAAACTGCATGTTTTGGAAAACAATTATAAGCTTGCGAAACAAAGCTTTCAGGACATCTTCAAAAATCTTAATCAATTATCCGATGATTATTTAAGTATTGCAAACGAATATATTTCGCTTTTGATCGATATGGATTTATACGACGAAGCTTACCGCGTCAGTATCAGATATCTGAAATCGGTCGAAAAAAGCAATGATCTTTATATAAAAAAGGATTATTATAAAAACTATCTGAAGATTTTTATTTTGAGGAATAAAAGTGTTCGTGAAGACTTAAAACAGCTTTTAAAAGCTATCGAAGTTTTGGAACATGAAATTGAGAAAACCGATCAAAACTTAATCAACGAAACCAGTGAAGACGATAAAAACTTAGAAGTTTTAAGCCGTATCAGAGTTTTGGTTGCGAAAGTTGAAAAGACTATCAATATAACCAATTTGGCTTTAAAAAATGAAAGTGAACGTGAATGTTTATTGGAGTTTTCCAAATCCATTGAAGAATTAATTGATTTTGATGAAGCTTTATATGTGGTTCTTACAAAAGGCGATTTGGAAATCATGCCAGTTTTTATCAATAACTTCAACATGGTTAAGACCTATAATTATAAAAAACAGCGTCTCTATGAACGCGAGTTTCCGTTTAATAATCTTTCCGGAACGATTGTAGAAATGCTGATTACTACAAACCATGAAGTTGCTCTTGACTTTAATGAAACACCGATTCCGGTTAAGAATTTGATTACGGAAAAGTCTTATGCGGAAGAGGGCGTTAAAACAATCTTAGCGATTCCTTTAAATATGGAAAAAGAAATGTTTGGTTGTGCGGTATTCTTTTCAGATGAAACCTCACTGATTGATCAGGAAAATAGTTTAAATCTGAAAATCGCAACCAAGCTACTGGAAGCTAAACTTGTCAGTCTCTTTTACCAAGAAAACCTCCGTGCTCAAAAAGCAATTATGCAAGCAGCGGTGGCAGAGCTAAAAGAAGGCATTTACTTTATGGAGCCTGAAACAAGGAAATTATTACTCTCGGAGGAACTTTCTGGTTTCTTGCAACTGGAGACCAATGTTTCTAAATCTGATTACGAAGCCTATATTAATGAAGATGACTTAAAGATTTATGCAAACGTCGATAAATTTGTAGAAAATGGCGAACCTTATTATCTTGAATATCGGATTCGCATCGGTGAAAAAGAAGTATTGATTTCCGATAAAGCCCGGCCATATATTTCAAAAGATGGCATCATTAAATTTTATATCGGCGTTATCGGTAAACTTGGTAATGAAGTGCTTTTAAGCGATGAAGAAACGGGTATAATATTAAAAGAAGAAGACTTTGAAAAACATTTTGCGGAGCTTTCGGAAAAAACTCATGATTTAGAATTCAGATGTACTTTCGCAAAATTCATTTTGGAAGATAAAGACTTAAAAGGGTCAATCTATGAACGAGTAATTAATTATATTTACGGAATCATTAAAGAGCATTTTTCCGATAAAACCTTCTTGCTTAATGACGGCGGTTTTATTTCCGTTTTAGAAATCAATGACCAAAGAGTAATTGATCGCAAAATTAAAACAATTCTCGGTATTGCTGATAAGGGA
>DUTX01000098.1 GCA_012841865.1 Acholeplasmataceae bacterium
CCACAAACCTAAAGATTGTCATCCTTGGAAATACTTTAAATATAAGAGAAAGTCAAAACGTATTACTGCTTAAAACTGTAAGAATGTTTACAGTTTTTTAGTGAAAAAATCATTATATATTGACAGAGTTTTTTTGGTTAAATAATTTTTATTTACTAATATTCCTTTCTGTGATATAATCATTTTTAAAGGAGAATTTTATATGGTTATTACTTATCCTGATTATCAAAATTCAATTCTGAATGTATCAAATTCGATCTTAAAGCATTATCAGGTTGATGTAGTTTATGATACTTTAGAAGAACTCGATGTTATTTTAAACAAGAATTATAAACATATATTTTTAGTCTTGCTGGACGGTTTTGGCGTAAATCTCTTATTTAAATACCTTGATGCTGATGCTCGTTTGAGAAGAGATTTTAAAAAAGAAATTACTTCTGTTTTTCCGCCAACAACAGTTGCAGCAACAAACGCTGTTTTGTCAGGGCTTCCCCCATATGCCTCCGGTTATATCGGTTGGACACAATATTTTAAAAATGAGGATTCTAATACCATTATCTTCTATAATCAAGATTTTTATGATTCCGATAAATTACTTTCAGAAAATATGGCTGAAAAATATTTGTATTATGAAAGCATTTATGAAAAGATTAGAAAAGCTTCTCCCAGTGTAGAAACCTTTGAAATTTTTCCGGCATTCCGTCCGGAGGGTTTTGCAAGTTTTGAAGAACAGGTAGATAGAATGATTGCTATTTCAAAGCAAAGCAATCGCACTTTTGCTTATACATATTGGCTGGAACCTGATGCCACTGAACATATGAAGGGCGTTTATGTTTCGGAAACTAAAGCGGTGGTTCAGAATTTGAATCACTCCTATGAAAGACTAGTTTCCTCTTTAGAAAAAGATTCCTTGGTAATCTTGATAGCTGATCATGGATTGGTTGATGTTGAAGAGATTGATATTATAGCGGATGTTGAATTAATGGATTGTTTAGTGAGAAAACCTTCAATTGAACCAAGAGCTTGTAATTTTTTTGTAAGAGAAGAAAAAAAGGAAGAATTTCGCTCCCTTTTCTTCCGTAAATATAGTGATAAATTTTTGCTTTTTTCAAAAGAACAACTGTATGGCGAACAACTTTTAGGAACCGGCGTCAAGCACCCTTTGCTGGATGATTTCCTGGGTGATTTCTTAGCAATCTCCGTCAGCAAATACCTCTTTAACATGTTAGGCGAACCGGGGTTTAAAGGCCATCATGCCGGGCTTACAAAAGATGAAATGCTAGTTCCTTTGATAATTCATGAAGTGAATTAATTGCTTGTTTTTTCGGTGGCTGGCTTTCGCTTCGGTAGCAAAAGCAGCATTGAGGTGGTTTTTTGGTAATCTCTGTATTTGGGTTTGTTTTGAAGTTGACGTCTTTCCATCAAAGGAATACTGATGAAAAGAAAGAGGAGCGTGTTAGCTATCGGACCGAGAATAAACATATAATAGAAGCTAGGTACGATGCTAACCATCATTACAAAAACACCCCACCAAAAAGTGATTTCGCCGAGATAATTCGGATGGCGCGAATATTTCCAAAGACCAGTATTGTTTAATTTGCCCGGGTTTTCCTTGCGGAAATTATGGGCGGATCTATCAGCGAGATCTTCAAGGGCGATACCGATTAAGCTTAAGCTACAACCGAGTGCGGTTAAGAAATTTATTTGCATATTGCTTTCTAGGTAAAGCATTCCCGGAATCATAACCCCGATAACGATTATGGTCGGCATCAGATGAATTCCGAAGAAGTTTACAAAAGACCAAAGTTTTCCAGTTTTGTTGCGGTAATAATCATAACGCCAATCTTGAACCTTAAGGCTTTTGAAGGTCTTAATCCAGTTTAAAGTCAGTCGAACTCCCCAAAGTGTAAGCGGTACCATTAAGATTAAGGTTTTTATATCAAGTTCTTGAACAAAAAACGGGAAAATTAATAACGGCGCTAAACTCCAATATGGATCATAAATTGAGGAATTTTTAAAAGCGGTGCTAAAGAGGAATATAATAAATGTTGCAAAGACATCGCTTAAGATTATTTTTAGAATAAAATTATTAAGGGGAAGTATTTTGAAGAATAAGATACTTGCAAGAAATGTAAAAAGATAGATAAAGAAAATTAAAATCAAGTGTTTTGTTTTTTCCATAGACATCCTCCGTTTAATTAAATTATATCATAAAATTCTAGAATTTAAAATTTTATAAGAGGTGGTTTACATGAATTTAAAAAAATATTTTCAGGAATCGAAAATAATTGCAGCAGTAAAAGATGAAGCAGCTTTTAAAAGAGCATTAACGAGCAAATGTCCGGTTATATTTTTATTAAGCGGAGAAATTTTAACTGTCAAGAAAATCGTTGAAGAAGCCCATGCGCATGATAAAATCATTTTTCTGCACTTTGATATGATAGACGGTTTTGGAAAAGATGAAGCAGCAGTCAGATATATTAAAGAAAAGATTCGTCCCGACGGAATAATATCAATTAAAAGCAGTGTTATCAAATGGGCGGAAACTCACGGACTTGATTATATTTACAGAGTATTTATGATTGATTCCCAGTCTTTTGAATCGGCTCTCAATAATATTCGACGTTTTAAAATTGAAAACATAGAAATAATGCCCGGAATCATTCCCGATGTCATTGAAGTTTTAATGAAGGAATGTCCCGCAAATTATATCTCCGGAGGTTTGATTACAACCGAAGAACAGGTGCTTGAAATATTAAATAGCGGCGCTATTGCCTGTTCAACCAGTAATGAAATACTTTGGAAGAATTATCAAAAGTTTAATAAATAAAAAATCATTTTTGCCATTTGACAAACGCTTTCATTTATGTTATTATATAGTCAGTAAAAAGTCACTGATAATTGCATATCATTATTGTAGAGAGTTGTAGAGTCACAATAAAAAATCAAATGATAAAAAATAGATGTTATCATTTGCATTTATTTTGTGACTTTTTTATATTTTTAGAAGAAGGGAGTAATGATTATGCAAGATGTTATCATTATTGGCAGCGGCATCATCGGCTCAGCCGTTGCGCGGGAATTATCCCGTTATCAAGCCGATATTTTAGTGTTAGACAAAGAAAATGATATTGCTTGCGGAACAACCAAAGCGAATTCAGGTATCGTCCATGCGGGTTATGACCCCAAGCCAGGAAGTTTAAAAGCTAAGTATAATATCCTCGGAAATAAAATGTTCGATGAGTTTGCGAAAGAACTTGATTTCCCCTTTAAAAGAAACGGTGCCCTCGTTTTGGCTTTAGACAAAGACTCGGAAGCAATCTTAAAAGAACTTTATGAAAAAGGCGTAAAAAATGGCGTTGAAGGTTTGGAAATAATCTCCGGTGACGAAGCGCGGGAAATGGAACCGAATATTTCTCCAAACGTTACAGAAGCTCTCTATGCGCCGACAGCTGCTACTGTGAGCCCTTACGAGATGTCTATTGCTTATGCTGAAAACGCTGCCACTAACGGCGTTAAGTTTCGTTTGAATGCTGAAGTAGAAAAGCTTGAAAAAACCGAAAAAGGAATTAGGGTTTGTCTTAAAGACGGCGAAACACTTGAAGCCAAACTCGTAATCAATTGTGCGGGTGTTTTTGCGGATGATTTAAGTAATCAACTTTCGGAAAGAAAATTTTCGATTGTTCCGCGCCGAGGCGAATATCTCTTGCTGGATAAAATTTATACCAATTATACAAAAATGACCCTATTTCAAACACCGACGAAGATGGGAAAAGGCGTGTTGGTAACACCGGCTACTCACGGCAATATTATCGTCGGACCCAATGCTCAGGATATAGACGATAAATCTGATCTTTCTACCACAATTTCTGGTTTGAAAGAAGTCTGGGAAAAAGCAAAAAGAACCCTGCCTTCATTGAATCAAAAGGCAATCATCACCAATTTTACCGGAATTAGAGCTCATAGCTTGGAAGATGATTTTATCATCGGATTTACCGATGTAAAAGGGCTTTACAATGTGGCTGGGATCGAATCACCGGGACTCACTGCCGCTCCTGCTATTGCAGTTGATGTTGCAAAGGAAGTTGCAGCAGCAATGAACTTTAAAGAAAAAGAAAATTTCATTAAGGAAAGAAAAGCTATTCCTCATTTTGCGGGCATGTCCGAAGTAGAAAAAGCTGCGATTATTAAAGAAAACCCCTTATACGGTAAGATTGTTTGTCGTTGCGAGGTTGTTCCCGAAGGTGAAATCAGGGAAGCAATCCGACGCCCCTTAGGAGCTCGGGATTTGGATGCCCTTAAAAGAAGAACCAGAGTGGGAATGGGACGTTGTCAAGGCGGCTTTTGTTTACCGAGATTAATGGAAATCCTTTCCGAAGAACTTAATGTTGATTATACGGAAATCACTAAGAGTGGAAGAAATTCAAAAATAGTGGTAGGGAAGGTGAAAGAATGAAAGAAAGAAGATTAGTTATCATCGGTGGTGGACCCGCTGGTTTAGCAGCTGCGGTTGCGGCTTATGATGAAGGTGAGAGGGATATCCTTATTTTAGAAAGGGAAAATGAACTTGGCGGAATTTTGAACCAATGCATTCATAATGGTTTTGGATTACATAGATTCAAAGAAGAATTAACCGGTCCCGAATATGCGGATCGCTATATACAAGAAGTATTCAAGAGAAATATAGAATATCGTTTACAGACAATGGTTCTTAATATCACTAGCGACAGAGTCATTGATTATGTAAATGAAACCGAAGGCTATACAAAGATTAAAGCCGGAGCGATAATTCTCGCTTGCGGGTGTCGGGAAAGACCAAGAGGTGCAATCAATATTGCTGGAACCAGACCGGCAGGGATTTTTTCGGCTGGGACTGCCCAACGCTTAGTCAATATCGATGGCTATTTGCCCGGAAAAGAAGTTGTGATTCTCGGCTCAGGCGATATCGGTTTAATAATGGCCAGAAGAATGACCTATGAAGGAGCAAAAGTCAAAGCGGTTGTAGAACTGATGCCTTATTCATCGGGACTAAATCGGAATATTGTTCAATGTTTAGAAGATTATGATATCCCGCTTTTATTCTCGCATACGGTAATCGATATCAAAGGAAGCGACAGAGTTACAGGCGTGGTGATTGCGGAAGTGGATTCATCCTTACGTCCAATACCGGAAACGGCTAAAGAATATTCCTGTGACACTTTGCTTTTGAGCGTCGGCTTAATTCCTGAAAATGAGCTTGCTAGAAATGCGGAAGTGGAACTATCAGCGGTAACCGGTGGTGCGGTCGTAGATGAAAACATGATGACTTCAGTTAAAGGAGTTTTTGCTGCAGGTAATGTACTTCATGTCCATGATTTAGTCGATTATGTGAGTGAAGAAAGCGCTCACGCAGCCCGTTCTGCAGTTAAATATCTGAATGATGTCAATCAATTTGAAGAGAAAATTGCAATTAAATCCGGAAATGGTATCCGCTACACTGTTCCTCAACTCTTAAACGGAAATGCTGATTATCAACCGTTAAATATTAGAATGCGCGTTGATAATGTTTATCGGAATGCAAGGATTGTATTAAAAGTGAATGATGAAGTAATCTATTCTAGGAAAAGACAAATAATGACTCCCGGGGAAATGGAAAGTTTAAATCTTGCTGACGAAATTGTAGAAAAAATGAAGAATTCAAAAAATGTTGTTTTTGAAGTGGAGGCAGGAAAATGAAAGAAGTGCGAGAAATGATTTGTATCTCTTGTCCCCTGGGCTGCAGACTTACAATTGAAAAAGATGGCGATAATCTTAAGGTTAGCGGAAATCTTTGTAAACGCGGCGAAAAATATGGAATTGAAGAATTTACTGCGCCCAAAAGGCTCGTGACCAGTATCGTACCCGTTAAGGATGGAAAGATTAGAATGGTTTCCGTCAAGACTTCGGATACGATACCAAAGGAATTGATTTTTCCGACTTTAGAAATATTAAAGACAACAATCGTTGAAGCACCGGTTAAAATCGGCGATGTGATTGTAAAAAATGTATTGGATACGGGAATTGATATTATCGCAACCAAGAGTGTTAATAAAATATAGCGGGAGGAAGTGTTATGAAATATATTTTAGCTTTGGACCAAGGAACAACCAGTTCCCGAGCGATTGTCTTTGATAAGAAGGGTAATATCAAAGGAATAGCTCAACAAGAATTTCCCCAGATTTACCCCAAAAATGGGTGGGTTGAACATGATCCTCTTGATATTCTCGGAAGTCAAGTTGGTGTCATCGGTGAAGCTTTGATCAGAGCCAATATCAGCGCTAAGGATATTGAAGCTATTGGGATTACCAATCAAAGAGAAACTACGGTTGTTTGGGATCGTGTAACCGGAAAGCCGATTTATAATGCCATTGTTTGGCAATGCCGACGGACCGCGAATTATTGCGAGGAATTAAAAAAACAAGGCTATCAAGAGATGGTTTATGAGAAAACCGGATTGATAATCGACTCCTATTTTAGCGCTACAAAAATCAAATGGATTTTGGATAATGTACCAAAAGCCCGAGAAAAAGCAGAAAAAGGCGAACTGTGTTTCGGAACCGTCGACACTTATGTGATGTGGGCGCTTTCAGAAAAACATATTTTCGCAACCGATTATACAAATGCCTCCCGAACGATGCTCTTTAATATCCATACTTTAGAGTGGGATGAAGAACTGCTTGAGCTCTTTGGTATTCCGCGGGCAATGCTTCCTGAAGTTCATCCTTCAGGATATCTCTTCGGTTATGCTTCAGAAGCTCTTGTCGGTGCGAGAATTCCGATTTGCGGAGTTGCCGGCGACCAGCAGGCGGCACTTTTCGGACAACTTTGTACAGAAAAAGGAACGATTAAAAATACTTACGGAACCGGCTGCTTTATGCTCATGAATACCGGAGATGTCCCGGTGAAATCACACAACGGTTTGATTACTACGCTCGCTGCCTGTATTTCCGACCGGCCTTGCTATGTTTTAGAAGGAAGTGTTTTTGTCGGTGGGGCGGTTGTAAAATGGTTAAGAGATGAAATGCGGTTAATCAGAAAAGCGGACGAAACGGAAAGATATGCATTGGCGGTACCAGATACTAACGGTGTTTATGTGCTTCCTGCTTTTGTCGGCCTTGGGGCTCCGCATTGGGATTCGGATATCCGCGGAACCGTAATCGGACTCACCAGAGCCACGAAAAAGGAGCATTTTATTCGTGCCGCTTTGGAATCTATTGCCTATCAAGTTCATGATATTTTAAGAGCGATGGAAGAAGATTTGGGCGGCAAAATTCGTTCTTTATTTGTAGATGGGGGAGCGAGTGCCAATAATTTCTTAATGCAATTTCAATCCGACATTCTCGGAGTCGATGTAATACGTCCGAAAGTTATTGAAGTTACGGCCTTAGGCGCTGCTTATCTGGCCGGGCTTAAAGTCGGATACTGGCGTGATGTCGATGACATTCGCCAAAATATCGGAGTTGAAAGAATCTTTAAACCAGAGATGGATGCTGAAACTAAAGCTAAATTACTTAAGGGATGGAATAAATGTATTTCTGCTGCAAGAGGGGCGCTTTAATTTTGGTTGACACAATAGTCAATATAAAAAAATAAGTTGGAAAGAATGTATTTTAAAGAGAACAAGAAAACCTTGTTAACTCTCATCATTCTGTTGGGGGTTATTCTCGTAAGCAGTTTTTTTGCTTCTTTGATTCAATCGAGAGGCTTTTCTGTAAAAGTAACAGACTTAAGAGATGTAGAAAATGTCGGTGTCTGGGAAGAAGACTCTGAAATTGAAGTCAAAGGCAAAGTCGTGAGCGGAATTCTTTTTGTTCCGAAAAAGGCCAGTAAAGACAACAAACTTCCCGCTGTTGTTTTGACTCATGGCTATTTGAACTATCGTGAATTGCAACTTCAGAATGCGACCGAGCTCGCAAGACGCGGTTTCGTAGTTTTGACAGTTGACCGTGAGGCACATGGAAATTTCGGAAACACCGGAAATTCTTCCAGCCTGACGACCAGAGGTTTATATGATGCAGCAAAATATCTTTACAACCTGGAATATGTGGATCGTAGCAGAATCGGTATTTCCGGGCACTCTATGGGTGGCTTTGATACAGCGAGCACTTTGAGAGAAGACATCTTGAAACCTGAGGACGCTCCCGCTGGTAGAGGTCTCGGTATTGTTTCTGCTGGTTTAATCCAAGCTTGGAGCTCTTATATGGGCGCAGGTCCTGATGTTTCGGTGGGAATACTGAAAGCGCGCGACGACGAATTTTTCTTTCAGAGCACCTTGCCTGACGGAACGCTGACAATTGCAAGACAATACATGCAATCCGTAGGTGCGGCAAATTTTGTCGGAATCGAAGTTGCAGATTCGATTAATGTCGTCAATGGTGGAAAATATCACAACGGCGAGTTGATTGATGTCGAATTCGGTAAGAAAGCACCCGCAGGCTTCCGTGCCATTTATGAAGCGGATGAAATCCATCCCCAGAACCATTTCTCAACCGAAAGTGCAGGCTATGTAGTTGATTTCTTCTATACCGCTTTCGGAACACCCGAGGGCTTTAAGACCATTAAAGCTTCTAACCAAACTTGGTGG
>DUTX01000099.1 GCA_012841865.1 Acholeplasmataceae bacterium
AATTCATTAACACAACATCCGAAGTTTCAATCGCAACATCAGTGCCGCCGCCCATAGCTATTCCTATATTAGCAAGAGCTAAAGAAGGGCTGTCATTGACACCGTCGCCGACAAAAGCAACAATTTGACCTTGGCTTTGTAGTTTAGCAATATAAGCCGATTTTTCTTCCGGAAGCATATTACCATATGCTTCAGTAAGGCCAAGTTCACTTGCGACAAGGTCGACCGTTCCTTGGTTATCTCCCGAAAGCACAATCAGGTTTTTAACACCTAATCTTTTTAATCTTTGCAAGTCTTCTTTTACTCCGGGGCGAGCTTGATCACGAATACCCATTAATGCTTTCAACTTGCCGTCAATTGCAGTTAATACAAGAGAATTTCCGTTTTTTTCAAAACTTTCAATATCACTTAAAGCTTTTTTTGGTAAATTTACATTTTCTTGATTCATAAGAGAAACGTTACCGACGGCAATTCTATGTCCCTCTAAATAAGCGACAATACCACCCCCTCTATAAACATTAGTATTTTCAACCGAAAGAGAAGGTGTCTTTCCGATATAATTTACAATAGCTTTTGCAAGCGGGTGGTCCGATTCATTTTCAACAGCAGCCAAATAAGCAAGCACTTCTTCGGTATCATCTGTATAATATTCGACATCAACCACTTCGGGCTTCCCGATTGTAAGCGTTCCCGTTTTATCAAATACTATCGTATCAACTCTGCTAAAGTCACTCATGACTTCGCTTCCCTTTAATAAAACTCCGTTCCTGGCTCCGTTACCGATTCCGGCAACATTCGAAACCGGCACACCGATTACTAAAGCTCCGGGGCAACCCAAAACTAATATTGTAATTGAAAGCGGCAAATCCTGAGTAATTAACCAAACGACAACTGCAAGCAGTAAGACAACCGGTGTATAATACTTAGCAAACTTATCGATAAATCTTTCCGCAACCGATTTGGAATCCTGCGCTTCTTCAACAAGTTCGATAATTTTCCCGAAAGTGGTATCTTCTCCGACCCTTTCCGCAACAATCTGAATCGTTCCGTTTTCTAAAATCGTTCCCGCATAAACTTTAGAACCCATAGTTTTCTCGACCGGAATTGATTCGCCGGTAATGCTTGCTTCGTTAATATAACCTTCACCGGATTGGATGATGCCGTCAACCGGAACTTTAGCGCCCGTTTTTACAAGCAAGACATCCCCGACTTCAACTTCGTCCACATCTACTTCTTCAAATTCCCCGTTTTCCATCAATTTCAAAGCAGTTTCCGGAGCCATTTCCGTTAATTCCTTGATTGCAGATCTAGTTTTATTAAGCGTACGTTGTTCTAAATATGCTCCGAATAAAAACAAGAATGTTACAATTGCTGCTTCTTCATAGTTTTTAATAATAAAAGCTCCGAGAACGGCAATAGTTACCAAAACATCAATGCTCACAACTTTTATTCTTAAAGCTTGGTATGCTTGAATCGCTATCGGAAGTACTCCTAGAATCGAGGCAATTCCTAAAGTCCAGTTAAAGATAACATGATTTTCAAATCCTAATTTACTGATAAACCCGATAACGATCAAAACTAAATTTATGACAGTTATCTGATTCTTTTTCTTTAAGATAAATCTTTGCATCTAGGCCTCCTTTCCTTGGGATTACATAAAGTAAGCTTTATCTAATTCTTCCAACATCTTATACACTGCCTCATATGTTTCACAAACATCACCTGGAATTCTGTAGTTATCTGTAATCTCACGCAGTTTTTTAAACTCTTCATTTAAATTCACTTTGGAAGCACCTGCTCTCTCTACCTTTTCATACATTTGATCAAACAATTTATGAACATTGTGGAATTCTGGATGATGTCCTCCGTGCACTCTTGCGACAATGGGTACATACTGTACTAACCTTTCAAAATACATTTCCTTTAATTCATTAAATTTAGCCATATTATTTCCTTCCTTCTTATTTATTTTTATTTTATACACTATCATTATAGCAAATGGTTATCTAAAATGATTTGACCTAAGTCAAAATTTCGAAAATAGTTTAAATTATTTACTATTATTATTATTGTTTTTTTCATATTAATTAGAAACATATTTATTAGAATAAATCCAACGATTGGTTGTTTTAAATTATTTTGTTGTTAAAAACAAATAAAAAAGGGGCTGTAAAGAAATAAACTAGCCCAAAATAAAAGGTGAAGCACTTAAGATTCTTCTCTTGGTTTCACCTTTTTATACGTCTATTTAATTATATAAAAATAAGGCCTCCTATGGTATAATAGATATATATACATTCAGCCAAGTTTGTATATAAATATTAACCAAGAGAGGCTTATTTTATG
>DUTX01000188.1 GCA_012841865.1 Acholeplasmataceae bacterium
ATGATTACTATAATGGACTGTGGGATAAATCTAATGCGCATAATATTAATAGAGAAATTCGGACAAGAGGAAGATAGAATATTTTGATATATCATAAAAAAAGAAGCCCGACGCATCGGGCTCCTTTAGGGTGTTGTCCGAAGACGACCACCGCATTTCGTAATTATAATTTATCATAGCAATTCGATATATGCAATCTATTTTCAGATTCGATGTCTGGATTATATTTTATATCGTGTAATGGAGTGCCAATTCTGTGGAAATCCCATTTCTTTATATAGTAAATCCTGGCTTAAATGTGGACAATCATCAAAATCATTTTTAACGATACGATTTAATTGCTGTTTGAAAATCTTGAATTCATTATTATCAAGAAGATATCGGAGCGATACAACTACAGCAAAGAGGTCGCTGGTACCACAAATATAATGTTCATTTTTTATTGACATACCCAATTTGCTGTGAAGTGGCATGTTGGGTATGTTTTCTTTTACATGGAATGAATAAAGTCGTTCGCCATGAGCACAGACATTTCTACAACTTGCAATAACACGAATCAACTGGTGAAGTTGCTTCTCTGATATAGTATCAAAATTAGAGCTGATTTTTGTTCGGATATCTGAGGATGAATATTGATACATTTTGGAGACTTGCCCAAAGGTAAGAGCATTCATGGCAACCCACAAAGGGACATTACTGTATGTATTGATCTGATGTTTGATATATGCATAGTGCGTGGGCAGTGATATGGTATCAGTCAAGGTTCGAACAAGACGATAAATGTCATTTTTGTTTTATGCTTGAGGTTATAGTTGTTGATATCTAAATAGGCAGATTGATTTTCGCCATATTTTTCACAAAAATGATAGGAAAGCATAGATTTTATATGGCGTTCTACATGGAGGATATACTATAAAATAATGTTCGGAGTTCTTCATCAAACTTATAGAAAGCGACAAGTTCTTCAAAGGTTACACCTCGTAGATATTTTTTTGATGCAGGGTGCTTAAATAAATCCTTATATCCACCAATCAGAGAATAGAAGCTGAGTTGCTCTAATGTTTTTAAAGCATAGGATGGATCAGAAATGGTAAGTTCTTTTTCTGATTGTAATTTGTATAACTGTTATACATATGTAAAAAAAGCTTTTCCCATCGGATGTCTCCTTTGCATAGTGTAGTTATTGTGGTGCTTGGATAAACTATGAGAAGCACGCTTTGCGAGTTTCTCAAATTATCGCGATACTCGTCGAATGAATGCATTTTGCATTCGCCCTTCTCGCTATTCGCGTAAATAAAAAAGGAGCCCACGCATGAGCTCCTCCGGCCACGGGCATCTCAAGTTTCCGCAGCGCAACCACTAAATATAATATACCCAAGAACCAATGAAATGTCAATGGAAAGTATATTTTTGTGGTAGTAGTAGTTTATGCAGTAAATCAAAATCTATGAATTTTCTATGCAATCTGCATATCAGCAGACAAGAGCTCTGGAACAGGAAGTAGAGAGATTTCGTCTGTGGTGATAAGTTTGTTGTTCAAATCTCGTTGCTGTGATTGGCAGGAAAGCAGGTCGGAATTGTCCTCTTCAAGGTATTGTCTCATTATACTCTCAGCTTGAGAATAATAGAGCATTGCCATTTTGTTATTACCAGCAGAAGCACAAAGAGCGGCAAGATTCTGCGTAAGATATCCTTTGGTAATGCTATTATCTCCGTACACTTTGTTATGTATTTGTCAACTAAAAAATGGTCCAAAAATTATTTCAAAAATGGTCCACTATTTTTTTACTGTTTAACCATTTAATTGTTTCTTCATATCTGTGACTTGTTTCTCTAGAAATATCCATGATATGGGCCTTATG
>DUTX01000100.1 GCA_012841865.1 Acholeplasmataceae bacterium
GACGGATACAAGAAAAGCGACTGGACGCTTGAAGAAGCGGTAAACGACTACAAATCGGAGGAAGGGAAAGCGCGACGGTTTGAATCGGAATATCGCTTATGGTGCGACTAATCGCAGAGTGACGGCGGGTAAATCCCGCCGGTAATGCAGCCGGGCAGACTGTCACAAGCTCAGACAGCCCAGACGCATAATAAAAATTTAGGAGGTTTTAAAAATGACTATTACAATGGACTATCAAGAGTATAACAGAATGCAAGACTTTGCGAAACAATTTGTTACCAAGAAGGGAGGAACGAGACCGATATTGGAATTTATCAAATTGACCTTTGTCGGAGACACAGCCAAAGCCGAAGCATTAGACGGTTACAAGGCCGGTTATATTACGCTATCAATCAATGACTGCAAAGCAGAAGGAGAAATGCTATTACCTATAACAAGCAAATTGAAAAAATCTGATGTATTTGCCGTTATTACCGATATGGGAAAAGAAATAGAAATAAGAACGGCCACCGGAGCGAGTATATACAGGAAACCTGAAGGAGAATTTTTCGATACGTCTAAAACTTACCCGGAAGACGAACCCGCCGAAGTTTTTGGATTTAACCCGGTCCTATTGTCGGACGCCCTAAAAGCGTTCAAGGGAGAAAAAGCGGTTACAATCGAATATAGAGGATCATTAAGACCGCTAATAATTAAAAGCGACACTGCGCAAGCTTTAGTATTACCAGTGAGATTGTCCCGATAAGAAAGTAGTTTCCGCCTTTTTTGGTGAAATAAGACAGGAACAAGGCCGACGGCGGCCGGCTTATCTGCCGCCGAAAAAAATTTAGGAGGTTAGAACATGAAAAATTTATTACAAAAAGCAGAGGTAAAGGTTCAAGAAGAAATAAAAAGAGTAGGGTTTATTGATGATTCGGACAATACGGATAGGTTTTTGGATAATTTATCACGAGAATTAGCAAAGGAAGAAGTTTTAAAAGGAAATGAAGGTATTGAATTTTACTACGAAAAAGAAGGCGAAATTGAAGAATTACAAGAAGAATTATTACAAGAAATAAAAGCAAAAATTATGAGTAAATACAACCGTTTTTCTACCGTTTATGAGAGTGGACACTATAAAGGATGTTATTACGAGATAGATAAAGAATTTACCAATTGGGATGAATTCAATGATCACTTTGGAATAGGTGAATAAATTTTAGGAGGTGTAATAATGGAATATAACGCTAAACTATGCACACAAAACGAAAGTAAAATAAATGGGCGCGGCGTATGGCACTATTTGATTGATACGCCAATAGGACAAATTCATGTTGTAGAATACGAAAATCAGCAAAAAGAATTAATCAGATTTTTGATTGATAGTAATTTGGAAAAAGCTACACTAAAATATAACACTATTTGTAAAAACATTGTAGCAGGTAAAATTTAAAGAAGTCTAAACATGCGGAACATACCGAGCCGGGCGGTATATCCCGGCAGGAAGGAGGGTAAGCCATGAAAAAGAAAACTTCAATTATGTTATCAGCGAGAGACAAACGACTCCTTGAGCTTCTTGCAGAAAAAGAGGCCCGGAGCCAGACGAAAGAATTGGAGTACCTCATCCGGCGACGGGCCGAGGAGCTTGGGTTAAAAATTAAAGAGCAGTGAGGCTCTTTTGTAGTTAGGTTTTCAGGAATAAAAAAATTTGAAAAAAATTTATAAAAAACTATTGAAACATCTACAAAACGTGGTATAATTAAATTAAGGATATACTCAGGAGGTGAAAATAATTGAAGACACTAGCGGAACTTAGGAAGGAAAAAAACATGACTCAAAAAGAACTGGCAAAGGCTTTAAAACTAAGTGTAAGTGCTATTTCTATGTATGAAATTGGAGAAAGAACGCCTAGTTTGAAAAAAGCTATAAAGATTGCCGATCTTTTTGGCGTTCCCATAGAAAGCATAGATTTTTTTAGCAGAAAGCGCTCATAAAATGCTTTATATAAGGCGAGTTAATTATAGGCAAACTGTCCAAAAAATTTTAACTAAAGGAGGGACAAGCTGTGACCATAATTACAAAAATAGCCCCGAACAGGCAGGAGGGGCAAGTGGAAAGAGCAAAAAGGATTGAGATGGAGATGGGAGAGGTTCTTCTGAAAATCAGTAACGCAGAAGAAATCATCAGAAGTGCCGAATCATCTTTACCCC
>DUTX01000169.1 GCA_012841865.1 Acholeplasmataceae bacterium
ACATAAAAGCTTCCTTTTGTCATTTTATTTGTTTTGTTAAAATCTATTAGCATTCTCGATTCTGTTTTTACCATATGGATTCATCGGCAATCATTTCTATTACATCCCAATGCTCAGCTATCTTGTCGCTTTCTACTCTCCAAAGTCATAGTAAGCAGTTGGTTTATCACCAAAGATACCTCCTCTTACTGCCAGCACAACGTTTCGCTTAGCAAGCACTTGATGCGTTTCCTCTACGTATGCATATTATCAAGTGTATGTGTCATATTTTATATTTAAAATAAAAAAAGCTGCTACTCTCTAAAAATAACAGTCTTTCTTACTATATTAGCCTTTTGGAATTTGACCATCGACATACAGAATGTGATTAACTAACCACTCTGTAAGATATTTTAAAATTCCCAAAATCTGTTCATCTTGATCTTCTACCTCATCATCGTGATGTTCCATAAATTCATCAAGTTTATGTATAAATTCCTGATGTTGAACTTTCTGTGTAAATATCTTCTTATAATTAATAGATTCCATATACTGCTCTTCATCACTAAAGTGTTTTACTGTATAATTTCGGAGATTTTCTAATATTATATCAATCCTATCATATTTATCCGGTGTAAACTCATCATGAAGCAGTTCATATGCCTCATCTGCATATTTAAATAACTGCTTGTGTTCTTCGTCTATCATATCTATACCGATATAATATTCTGGTTTCATTTCATACATAAATTAATCCTACTTTCAGTTTTATTTGTTTTATGAACCTGTTCAATACTATTCATAATAGGCAAATGCATTTCTCATGAATTTCCTATATTTTCTCGTTTTTAATGTTAGATTCCGCCAAAACATTCCCTAATTTTCTTGGAAATATCCGAATCAACAAAACCTTTCTGCGCCATGTCATCGAGCATCTCACACGTTTTTTCGTGCGATAAACCTTTCTTATATGGTCTGTCCTCGGTTAATGCCTGATAAATATCAATACATGCCATAATACGTTCCGGCTCATTTAATTCAGCTGCGGTTTTTCCAAAAGGATACCCTTTTCCATTTAATTTTTCATGATGGAAAGCTGCCCAGTCTCGTATTTCTTCAAAATCATTAACCTCTGATAATATAAGGTATGTATAGCCAGCATGATTCTTCATTTTTGAAAATTCATCATCCGTAAGCTTATCCGGTTTTTCTAAAATTTCATTGCCTACTGCCATCTTCCCAATATCATGCAGTGCACCAGCCAGATAAATTTTTTGCACATTAATAGAATCATATCCGATATATTGAGCAAAAAAAGCTGCTTTTTCAGCCACTTCTATAGAATGTCTGCTTGTAAAAGAAGATTTATAATCTACAATCTTTGCATAAAAATCTGCGATATTTTTACACGTTTTCCAATCAAAAACCTGTTTTTGTCTTGGGATAATCTCCCATAGTTTCATTTCAAAAGAATTATCACTTAAACATATAAAAGATTCAGAATGTGTGAATGCATGAAAAAAGGCATTCACACATTCTGAATCGAATAATCCATCCCTATTTTTTAAAAGGTACTGACATATAAAATTCCAACTGTTATTTCCAGATCCCGTATTATTTCCTATAATATCAATGGTATCTGCAAGATGAATAATCCTTGCAAACAATGGAATTTCATTCCACTTTTTTTGAAAAGGACCAGTTCCATCGGCATGTTCATGATGATACAAAATCACATTTGACACATCTGTTTTAAATGGAATTTTAGTAATATTTTTTTCACCATAAATACAATGAAGATTTTTTTCTCGGATAAATCTTTTTTACAATTAATGACGGAATCCTTTTTCAGTTCTTCCGAAATATATTGTGTCAAAGCATTATCATGCAGTAAAGCACACATAGCTAAATCTTGTAATTCATCACCTTGAATTTTCCAATATTCAGCCATACGTATACTTATATAAGCCACTCTTTTTCCATGTTTGTTTTTGATATTTACAAACTCTGCTTCTATACAGTCCAAAGCATAAGAACAGGCTCCTGCAAGTCCGATGATATCTATACTTAGTTCTTCTTTCATTGGTATAATCCTATCATAATACATTTATGCTTTTGAGAACTGGTCTTTTCCTACAGAGCATAACGGACATTCAAAATCTTCCGGAATATCCTCCCACTTTGTACCAGGTGCAATACCACCTTC
>DUTX01000101.1 GCA_012841865.1 Acholeplasmataceae bacterium
ATTTAAAGGATTAACGGTTATCATCTTATCAACCAAAGTCAAATAATTTTGTTCTTGATCTTTTATAAATCTTTGGAGAAGATTTGTAATCATTTTTTCTTTTTCTTTGATTTCGGTTAGTTTTTGCGTTAACTTTTCCGGAAGATTATAGACATCTAAACTTCTTTCAAGTGCATTAACTTTCTGAAAATATGTTTCAATCATATTTGCGGGCGAATGAACCCGAAGATTATAATCAAGCCGTTCTACTTCTTTTTCCTTCAAAATCAAAGCTTCTAAGAAGTTTTTGAAATGATGCCGATTGATAACATTTTCGTATTCATAATACTTCTTCTCTAAATTCTTTTTAAAATAAAACTTGATTAAATTAAGTTTTTCATTAATCTCTTTAACAACTTGATATTGGTCTTTGGTAACCAGGACTGCTGCTCCGGTCGGAGTTGGCGCCCTTTTGGAGGCCACAAAATCAACGATTGTATAATCGGCTTCATGACCGATCCCGCTTACGGTCGGAATTTTCGAAGCAAAAACCGCTCTTGCCAGCTCCTCATCATTAAAACAATCAAGGTCTTCGGCACTACCGCCGCCCCGAGCAATAATAATAACCTCAAGCAAAGGATTCTCTTCTGCTTTTTTTAACGCAGCGATCAAAGCTGCCGGAGCTTCCTTCCCTTGAACAAGAGCCGGATATAAATAGACTTTTGTTAAAGGCCAGCGTTTATTAATTGTTGAAACAATATCATGCAAAGCATCTCCGGTCGGAGAGGTAATCACGCCGACATGTTCGGGAAATTCCGGGAGCGGTAATTTCTTTGCTTCCGCAAAAAGACCTTCCTTTTGGAGTTTTTCCTTCAGTCGTAAGAAATTTAAATATATTTCTCCGCGACCAACTTCTTGCATTTGAAAAACATTGAGATTATAGGTTCCGCCTTTTTGATAGACCGTAACCTGAGCAGTAACAAGCACGGTCATACCGTCTTCAGGAATGAATTTTAGTCTTCGGGCATAACCAGAAAACATTATCGCTCGGATTTCGGAATTCTCGTCTTTCAAGGAAAAGTATAAATGACCGTTAGATATTCGAAAGTTTGAGATTTCCGCTTTTACAAACACATTCCTAAGGGCAATATCGGTATCAAATTTATAAGCAATGTACTTATTTAAGGCAGTAACAGTCAGATATTTATTTTCCATCGATACTCCGTCCGATCTGCTCAAGCAAGCGATTATTAAACCGCGATTCTTCTAAAGAGGTCGTTTCGCTGTATTCGTGAGTCAGATCTAATATTTCATCTATTATTATTGGTTTTGGCGTAGTTGTATAGAGCATTTCATAGGTGCCAATCCGGATTAAGTTCCGGTCAACAACCGACATTCTATCTAATGTCCAATTTCGGATGCTTAAATTGATAGTGCGGTTAATTTCTTGATAATGGTCTAAAACTCCGTTCACCAGTTCTTCATAAAATTGTTTGTCGAAAAGAGCATCGGCTTCTTTAAAAAGCTGATCGAGATAATTTTCGTCAATTCTTTCTCCGGTCAAATCATAATTGTAGAGAAATATTAAAGCTCTAATACGACTGTTTCTTCTTACCATTCATATCACCTAAACTATTATAATTTTACCATAAATTGAGTGGTTTTAAAAGGAAAATCATTTTTTTATCAAAGTAAATGAAAAAGAAGTAATTAATTTACTTCTCCCATTACTTGTTCTGCAGTTTTAAAATCGACCACAATATTTTCCGAATTTAAAATCCCGAATATCAACGCTGCTTCCAAAGCAATCTCATTCGCAAGCGAATGTGAATGTTCATCAGAAACGACGACTATTTCCACTCCGATACTAGACGCATGAACAAAACAGTCTCGGTAGCCCTTACTAATTACTTCCAATTCCAAGAGCAACTCTTTTTCAGTCAAATTATTTAAATAGCGCTTTTCCTTTAGTGCATTTTCCTTCTCAGTAATCGTTGACTCGTTACTGGCGATGATGGCGTCAAGACCAAGAATTACCAGGTTTCTTTCTTCACGTAAAGCTACGCGTCGTGCTGTCAATTCCTCGATTCTGCCGCTTGTTTCGTCAATCGGATCCCCTTCAGGATCTTTATCTTTCTCAAAAGGGTTTGTAATATAATATACGGTCAACATCAGCACTAAAGTCAGTAATATTAATGCCAATTGATTCTTCTTAAGCAAAAGTCTCACCCTCCATAATCAATAAACTATATGCTTAAGAAGAGCCTTTTATGACTGATTAGACTAATTCTTCGCTGGTATTTAAAGAATAAATTACTAAAAGATAAAGCAAGGAAAAACAGAAAATAAAGATACTGATAGCTTGGGGTAAAAACCAAAGAATAAAGAAAAAGAGAATAAAAAGAGGCATACTGACTATCGCAGCAATATTATAATATTCTTTTACGGTTTTTAAAATGCCCCGTTTTCTAAAAAATACCCAAATCACTAAAACAATAATTAAGGTAAAAAATACTCCCACTAAAAACGAAAGCGTATAAGAGCGAAGTTTTAATGTATTGGCATTGCCGGTAATAAATTGCTCTAAGAGATAATTTCCAAATTCAGGACCTTTCGGACTTATCTTAGATAAGTCAAATTCAGGTATATTGTTTTGGTAAAAGATTTTCATTGTTTCTGTCCTTAAGACATTGTTTTGATGTTCGATATTTAAAACATCGGTTCCGAAGGGATGTGCTTGAAAATAAAGTGCATCGCTCCAAAAAACGATCAAATAATTTTCAACATTCTCCTCCAACTTAAAAGGACCGGTTTCAGATAAGACAAACTTTTCTTTCGGATTATAGTTGATTTTAGCATCCGGTTTTTCCAAATAAACATCGGGAATGTCAAACAAATCAACCACTAAGGTGATTCTTTTGGTAATACCCTTTACTTCAAATTCGATTTGTGTTTCATAAAGCGCATATTTTTCTTCAATTTTTCCACAAGTAAATTCAATCCCGTCACTGACACGGCATTCCATAGCTAAAAACTCGGAAAGCTTCTCGTTTATTTCTTCCGTATCCGGGATTTCCTCTAAAACATCATAATTGTATTTTTCATAAATTTCCCGAACGCTGTTGACTTTCTTCTGACCAATCGGCATTCCTAACAAAAAGGAAAAAATTACAAAAATACAAATGGAAATAATAATATTCATTGATTTGAATTTCAAAAAATATTTCGGATTAAAATATTTTTTTAAAGCTTTTAATTTCATAATCCTCCTAAAAAGAGATTTAATATTTTTATATTAAATCTCTCTCTGTTTCTTCTAATATTCTGATGGCATATTATTAATCTTAAAGAGTGAGAACAGGTAGAAAATAGAGAAGATAAAGATATACCAGTTCAACACGACCGGGAATACCCAAGCTATCCCAAAGACCAAAAGCAAAGGAACAATGCTGCTGATTGCGGCGATATTAAAGTATTCCTTGAAGCGTTTTAGTTGTCCCGTTCTTCTGAAGAATAACCAGAATAAGAGTACCATAATCAAGGGAAAGATTAAGGTGATTAATAAGGTCTGGAAAAAGGCTGTTGAACGGACATAAGTGCTGAATCCGGCGAGCAACTTGTCCGTAACATAATCCCCGATTTTGTTCGGATTATCTAATTTTAAACTAAAATCAGGAAAGAAATTAAAATAATCAAGGTTAAAACCAAAAAGCGTAAGTTTCTCTTCGTTATGGGTAATTTCCATATCCTTCTCTTGATTACCCATTTCTAATTGGTGTGCTTGAAAATATATAAGTTTTCTTGTGAAAACGAGGAAATAATGCTCTTCGTTTTCTACATATTTATACTCATCAGTTTCAATCGAAAAATCCTTTTGTAAATCCCACTTCGGTTCTTCTTCTTTTTCTTCGTCATAGAGATCAAAGAA
>DUTX01000102.1 GCA_012841865.1 Acholeplasmataceae bacterium
TCGGCTCTTTTAATCATTTTTTCTTGTATAATTTCCCTAAATTTTTCATAATTTTCAGGCTTTATTTCATTGTGCCAACTATGTTTCCAGCTATCAATATCAATAGCCTTACTTATTACTGCCTGTAATGGTGTTGGTCTTGAAAAGGCATTATAACCAACATATTTGCATTGAAAATTTTGTATCTCAACAAATTCGGATTTTCCGAAAGGATTCGGTATTTCAATAGTTTTGACTTTATTTTCAGCATTAGTGCTTCTAAATGAGCAGCCTAATTGATTTAATTTTTCTGTAAATTCTAAATGCTCCATAAATAACTACCGCCTTTATCATATTTATATCTATTTTGCAATGAAGTTAATTCTTCTTGCTCTTTGTTGTATTGCTCTTCAAATTGCTCTTGCTCTATTGTTGTTTCAATTGTTCCAATAGCCCAAGCCAATCCTTGCTTAAACCCCTCTGCATTTGCAGAAGTAATTTGGTCTTTTCTATTTCCAATAAAAACCTTGTGTTTATCTTTTAGGCTTTTTAATGCCGAATGTAATGCGTATTCGGTTGCTGTCATTGTATTTTGATTTAAGATTTTTTTAGTTTTCATAGTCCCATTTTATTATTTTTTCTAATTCTTTATAAATCACTCCCCCCTCATCAATTACTCGATTGCCGTCAAAATCAAAGCAGTGATATTCGATATCGTGAATGTCTTTTTTTAACCTTATATCATAAGGCGTATTGTAGCCATCGCCACTTTTTTCGAGCGTTACGAAAATAGTTACAAATGTGATAATGAGAAATTCGTTTGCTTCATCTCTAAAATCAATCTCAAATACCTGACAGCCTTCCTTATGTTCCAATTCCGGAAGCTCATCTTCAGGTGTCAAAATAGGTGTTTTCATTTCGCTTAATTTTTAAATAGGTTATTAATAAGGTCTTGGCTTTTAGCTTGTATATCTGCGTAAGTCTGCATGCCATCGTCGTGCCCTTCATAATACGCTTGCCTCACTAATTTATTAATGTCGTTGTAGGCATTTTCTAATTCAGTATCAACAAAATCAGCTTTTTTCACTCGGTCGAAAATTTCTTTAATTTGATTTTTTCTCTCTTCGGAATTTTTCATGGTTGTAAGTATTAAAATGTTAGTAGCAAGGCGGGGGCAGTGCATTTAATCAAAGTCCGTGGGGTGCGATGAAAAAATAAAAAACCCCGCCCACATACAGCAAAGCTGTTAAGGATTAAATACTGCTATAATTAGCAAGTATATACTCCTTTTGTTCATCTGTTAAAGAATAAGCCTTATCCATAAAATTCATTGCAACAGTTTCGTTTTCATTTGAAAGAGGCATGTAATCGTATTTAAACTTTCGGCAATAACTTTCAAGTTTCCAGAATTTTTCTTTCACTTCCAAAACCTTTTCGTTTATTTCATCTTCAATCCATTTTGCATCTTTTATGGCTGCTTCATATTCCTTCAATTCTTTTTCGTATTGTTCTTTAAGTTTCTTGTTTTGAGCAGCTAAATCAACAATCTCATTATATAATTCAACTGAATAAACTTGACTTGAAGTCATGGTATGCCATTCACCATTATAAGGTTGTTTTAATTCTTTTGTAGCATATTTAAAATCACTTCCAAGTTTATTCCAATTATATTCAAGCTTATATTTTGAAGCTGTGTTTTTAATCACATTTATAACCTTGTTAAGTTCCTCAATGTCTTCAAAAACTAAATTGTCTCCAAATAATGTGCATGAATAAACAACTACATCTGGGGCTTTAATATCAAAATAAGTTGGCTCTTTTGGTTTTGGAAGCAACTTAATCCCTTCCTCAGCTTTTTTTAGTTTAATCATCAACTCAACATCCTCAGTTGTTAAGTCTAAAATTTCTTTCTCAGATAATTCATTAATTTTTTTCATTTTGCTGTATGTTTAAAATTTATGGATGAGAAAACGCCCACCCTTCGCTTTTTATTTTTCGTGCTTTGTAGTTAGAGCAGTGGGTAAATATCCGCCAGCTACTAACACGTTGTATATGTCAGTTTTGCCAATTGGTTTTTGTGCTTTGAATGAGAATATGTGCAAGGCAAAACCGAACACATACAACCATACGTTATCTGCAATGCGATAAATTCTTCTCTTGTCACGGCTTTTATTCGTTATGAAATCCATGTGGCTTATCTTTCCTCCCGGCAAATTTAGCCTCTATCTCGTCAAACAGCATCGGGGCATATCCTATCCTTTCACAAACAACATTGAAGTAGCTTTCTCCGAGATCAACATCCGGGTTGTGGATATGGCCGTGAATATTACCCCTGTAATACCCGTCAA
>DUTX01000103.1 GCA_012841865.1 Acholeplasmataceae bacterium
ATCCAGGTGGTGGAGTGTACCGAAGTTCCTACAAAAACGCAATGCGTTTGACAAGGACTGAGATCAACATGGCATACAGAACAGCTGACCATCTCAGGTGGCAACAGTTGGATTTCGTAGTAGGCATTGAGATCAGACGGTCCAATCACGAATATGGTTGTCCAGTATGCGAGTCACTGAAAGGCAAATATCCTAAAACGTTCAAGTTTATCGGTTGGCATCCGCATTGCCGATGTCACGCAATCCCGATAATGGCTACAGAGAAAGAACTGTTAGATAGTATCGAAAATGATTCACCTATTCAATCAAAGAATGAAGTCAGGGATATGCCGAACAACTTCACAAAATGGGTGAATGAAAACAGCAATAGGATAAAGAGCGACAGGCAGGTATATGATGTCAATAAAGAATGGGAGAGAATTAAAAATATACAAGTTGATTTGACGCAAATATACGGTAAAGATACAGAGAAAGTTAAATTCAGGCTTGCCACACCAGAACAGACCATCAAAGTTGGGGATTTTAATAAAGCTAATGAAAGAATAAATGTTGATATTGAGTTCCCCGTAAATATTATTAAGAGTGACGGGACGGTGATTAAAAGTAGCGGCTTTAATGCATCCATGACAGCTACGATAGATAACGAAAAGAAGATCATAACATTAATGAAAGTTGATGTTGATGAAAAACTTAGGCGAAATGGCATCGCAGAGTATATGGCATGGAAAATTAAAGAGGTAACTCCAAATGGATATAAAATTGTTGGTTCAGGTGTTTATTCAGGCGGTGGATCTGGATTAATTGCAAAGCTTGAAAAGACAGGATATTTTAATAACGTTTCTGTTTTAAGAAAGCAGCTACCTCTTTGGATGAATGATAACAAGGAGTTTATAGATTCAGTACTCCGCAAAATGAGTAAGAGAAAAAATTACTTGAAGAAATCGAGGAATTAAAGAGAAAAGGGATTCCAATAGAATTCTCATTTAATTAGACGGATAACACCGTCTTTTTTTGTACAATAGCCTGAAACGCAAATAGTTAAACAATCCTAAAAACAAGATATTTCATGAAAAATAATTGGTAAATAGGTCGTTATTAACGACTTTTTTCCTTATCTTTATACTATAATAATAATAACAACAATTAAAAAACAGAATTATGAAAGCAAATACGGAAACAGCAGTTTTACTCCACACAAGAAGAACAGGTTATTCAATCAAGCAAGTTTTAGATAAAACTTCCACATTAACAGTACAAGAATTGATAGACTACCTATCAGACTTCGACCCAGAATCTCCAGTCTTATTCTCAAATGATAACAATTACACGTTTGGAGAAATTGACGAGGGTTCATTTGATGAAATAGAAATCGAAAACGCTAACTTTTAAAAAACAGAATTATGAAAGCAAAAGAAATCCTGAAAAGAGAGTTTGGAAGTGAATGGAAAGAAATTCACTCCGAGATCACAGAACAAGTGAATGATGTAATTTCAAGTGGTGGATGCTACGATGAAGTAGAAGAGATACTAATGGATTACGGGTTAGAGATGGATTACATCTTTGATTTTATAGGGGTATGAGAAGTCCTGCAAACATAGAAAGACAGCAGTTTAAAGCTACTTATATTAAGGTTGCTGAACTGTGCGGTCTAAAAACAGATAATAGAGAGAAAGCGAAAAAGTTTCTTCAAAATTTCGCAAAAGAGAGAAACTTAACAATGCAAGACCTATTTGAAGGATATAATGAAACGCTTGAAGCAAGCATTTCACAGAGAGCATTAGATGGATTTTTTGATTATTAAAACATACACACAATGGAAAGGGGATACGTTGAATTGAAAGAAAAAGAAGTTGAGTACAAATTAAGTGCAAAGAAGAAAGACTTCAAAAGAGCGAAAATTACTAAAAGTAAAGATGCGGCGGACTACGCAAGACAGTTTTACTTTGATGATATGATAATATACGAAAGCGTATTTATTATCATGATGAACAGACAAAACAATACTTGCGGTTATGCAAAGATTAGTCAGGGCGGGATATCAGGAACAGTAGTTGATATAAGGTTGATTTTAAAGTATGCAATTGACAATCTTGCCTCAGGGATTATCTTGGTTCACAACCATCCATCAGGTAATCTGGAAGCAAGTAGTGAGGATATTCAAATTGCAAAGAAGCTCAAAGAAGCAGCGAGGTTAATGGATATTGCTTTGTTGGATTCAATTATATTAACAGAAAATAGTTATTGCAGTTTAGCAGACGAAGGATTATTATGAAATCAAAAGTAAAATAATTGACGAAATTGAGTAAAATATCTGAAAAACATGCTATATAACATACAAATATATTTGGAAATATCTCATATTTGATGTATCTTTATAATACTAAAATAACAACTTAAAACAACAACAGATATGAAAACAATTACCTTAGAAATGAGAAAAGCAGCAAGCGAAAAAGTATTTGGGATGCCTTTAGGTTCTTTTTCAAGATTAATACTTAACGGCGAAATATCTGATATTGTTATTCAACCGTCCAGCTCTGGCGTTTATTTTTATAACGTACCGAACACTATAGGATGTGATATTATAATTAGAGTAATAGGGTTTATTAGTTATTCTGAATTATAACAATAAACAGTATTTTCGGACCACTTCAAAACCGATAATTTCAGTAATAATCAAAAATTAAAAAAACAAAGCTATGAGAACATTAACATTAAATTACGAAAAAGCTGAACTTCGTTATTATGACGAAAAAGTTGTCGCTGGAGATTTTTGGTTTAAGGGGCATGACAAACCATTCTGGATAAGTGTGAGAGAAGAGCTACCCGAGGGCGGCATAGAAGAATTATGCAAGTCGATGGGAAGAGGATTTCTTAATCAAGAAAAACAGGAAATAACAATGCACGACAGAGATCTTGCACGTAAGGGAATAATATCCTGGGATGAAGCAGAAAAACTAACTAAAGAACAATTGTCCGCTAACCGGGAAAAATGGGCAATGGAGGCACGGGGATTTGATGATGAAAGCAGAATTTGGGGTCGAGACTTAAATAGATGAGGAATAAGACCGCTCAGGTGACAATGGGCTTAAATAACCCGAACGGGTTTAAAATAGTCGAACAATTAAATAAATGTTATTATGATAACGGTAAAAGTGTATTTTGAGAACGGAAAAAACAAAGATTCCCTCATAACCAGGATTAACGCCACGTTCGAGGGGGCAAAAAAATACTACCTCGGGAGGTGGTTTAATGTTGGAGATGGATTTGGTGGCGACAGGATGATGAAGTGCTACATGATTGAAGCATTATAACAAAAAACACCGGGAAAAAGCGCGACGCTGCAAATCGAATTTGCTCCGGTGAACAAAATAAGTATATTTGAAACAAAATTATTCACTTAAAAAAACCACGAAATGAAAACAGAAAAAACACTTTTCAAAATTGGGGATATAATTCCGGTTAGCCCAATGGCGGAAAAAGTCGGTATTAGCTTAAATTCGTATTCGGAAAAATGGACTGGAACAAAAATAATCGGAGATGGTGGCGAATGGGTAACTCACACATCTTCTGTTCAGATTAACGAGTTTGCAACGGGTTGGATTTGCGTTCACCCTGAAGAATATTCGGAAAGATATTTTCAGTCAAATGCAAAAAAAGACGAAATTACAAAAGGCTATTTTTGGACTACATTTGTCTATTCGATATATCTGCCAAAGGGGACAATCGTCGAAATGTTTGACGATGACGAATACAGATTGCCGATTGACAATCTTTCGCCAATATTTTCGGGCATATTGTATGAAGCGAAGGGGAAACCGATAATTAGAAACGGCAGAATATCAGATACATATATTAAGTATTCAGAAACAAAAAAGGGGAGAAATTAATCTCACCGGAAATTTTTCCGCCGCTTCAATGCCTTGTTGTAATGGATTGCAGCGGATAATCACATTTTTTACATGTAATTATTTAAATTTCAATCCTTGTTATATTGGATTTGCAAATTTAGATAAAACATTTTTACGTAACAAAAAAACATATGTTGTAAAACATATAAGGGTTAAGTAAAGCCGAACGACCGGGTTGAGATAAGTCGAACGATTAAACAGGTATATTGACAAAGAAAAATATAAGATATGAAAACATTTGGTGAATTTTTAGCGGAGCATACCGCCACGACACAGGCATCTGCGTTCTTTCGGGACTTCCTCACGATTAAGAACGAGCTGAACGATACAGACATCACGTTGGAGCTACTCGAACGACTGAAAAGCTATACGCTTGGGCGGGTAGCACCAAACAG
>DUTX01000168.1 GCA_012841865.1 Acholeplasmataceae bacterium
AAGAAGCGTCAGGGGCAGGGGAAATCCAATATTCTGTATGTGAAGAACTTCATAATAGAAGAGCAGAATGTTATTTCTGGTGATTCTGAGCAAGAAATATAATGTACCCATAAGGGTGGACACTTCCAATTCTTGAACCCCACCCTTTAGACAGATTCAAAAATCATGTAACCTCATAAAAAGACATCTGACTTTTTGAGTCTGATATGGTACTCTAATACAAAGAAAAGGAGTACTAGTTTATGAGCAGAAGTCAATTTACAGAGGAGCAGATTGCGCTCTTAAAAGCAAATCCATACACATACCATGTGACCGCTCGCCAGATTGCGTTCACAAAAGAATTCAAGGAGATATTCTGGACTGAATACCAGAACAGAATGACACCACGCAACATTTTTAAAAAGTATGGTTATGATACGAATCTTCTCGGCATGTCACGCATCACTGGTTTTCAGCAGTCACTAAAACATGAGACAGAGGCAGGCCTACCATTCTATGAAGGCTCCCGTCCGCCAGGGCTGAAAAAAGAGCTAACCTCCGATGGCGATGATTCACCATCGGTTGAAACATTCAAGGACATGCAGCATCGACTGGAGTACCTTGAACAGGAGATGGACTTTTTAAAAAAAATTATATCGACCAGAAATACAAGGAAGTAGGTGCATTGCTCATGAATGATTCTTCCAGCGTATTTGAGGTAATACATGAGTCTGTTTCCAACGGCAGTACAAAGCTTTCCATAGCACGTATGTGCGAGTACGCCGGTGTATCAAGGAGTGGCTACTATGCATGGGTCGCGGCTGCACCCGTAAGAGCAGCACAGGAACAACAGGATCGGGACGATTTCGAATTGATCCTATGGGCATACCAGCAACGTGGATATTCCAAAGGTGCCAAAAGCATTCATATGCGTCTTCTTCACCGGGACGAACCTGTGATAATGAATCTGAAAAAGATCCGACGCCTTATGAAGAAATTCAATCTGGTATGTCCAATCCGGTCAGCCAATCCTTATAGGCAGATGGCTAAGGCATTAAAAACCAGTAATGTAGCAGATAACCTGCTACAGCGTGAATTCGAGCAATACGGACCACGTATGGTGTTGCTGACAGATATCACCTACCTGCCTTACAATGGAACTTTTTCCTATCTGTCGACCATACTGGATGCCTTTACCAAGCAGATACTGGCTTACGTGCTCAGCGAATCTCTACAGGTGGACTTCGTACTGGAAACAGTGGAAACCCTTGTCAGAGACCACGGTATTTCATTAACTGCTGAGACTATTCTGCACAGCGATCAGGGCTGTCACTATACAAGCTATAAATTCATCGAGATCCTTCATAATAAAGCCGTACGTCAGTCCATGTCACGAAGAGGGAACTGCTGGGATAATGCCCCACAGGAGAGCTTCTTTGGGCATATGAAGGACTATGTTGGAGAAAAAATCAAAGCCTGTGTGGATTATGTGCAGGTAAAGGAAATCGTGGATGATTACATTGATTACTATAACAAAGAACGATATCAATGGAATCTTGCCAAGTTGTCTCCGAATGAGTACTACGAGTTTTACCTCACCGGTGAGTATCCATTAAAAGTGCCTAATCCGCCAGCTCCACCACAAGCGATAAAATCGCCGGATGAACTTGGTAAGGCAAAGAGCAACAGTAATAACACCGCTATCGCTGGAGCGGGAATGGAGTCAAGGGACAGTACGCTGGACGCACAAGCGTCCGGGCAGCCCTTGACGGAATGACACGGATCACCCTGTGGAAAAGGAAAGCACCCAGATGCTTTCCCTGCCTCCCGGCGAGGGTGGGTCTGGGCAATGCCCAGATATAACAAAACGGAGTACCAGAATCAATGTGTCCACTAAGCTGGATTACTGATTCTTGAACATGTCTAAGAACAGGGATTTATGCAAAACTGAGGTGTCCATCAATAAGGATTTCAAGTTTTAAAAATGTCCTTGACAAGGGGTACAGTTTA
>DUTX01000184.1 GCA_012841865.1 Acholeplasmataceae bacterium
ATTTAGTTTTATTTGAATTTCTTTTTGGTTTCCGGGATAAATATAATATCCTAATTCATCTTTGAAATCGTAATAGAAAAAAATTTCTTTAATTGTATCAGGAGCATTTTCAATATACTCATTGATTGCATCTTTTCCGAAAATTCCATTATTTTCTAAATAAAATTTACTTCTAGTAACATAATAATAGTTTCCGATAATTTTTCCGTTTTCTTTTTCGAATTCAACATAACTTATCTTTTTCATATTTCCATTACTCCTATAATTTAAATATACACGCTATTTAACATATTTTATGGCATTATATATGTAAATTCTTGAGTTATTGTTTTCCCATCACATATTTCATCCAAACTTATGAATTCACTTTTTTCATCTATTTCATCCCATAGGGTAAAATTATTTATAAATACATCTGTTAACGATTCATATGCAGTTGAAAATGAATATTCCCCAATTGAGTGTTTTAACAATCCAGAAAAAGTTGTTTCGATTAATATATATGGTTCTAGTATTTCTTTCTTTTCCTTCTTATCATATGCAACCCATAATTTATAATCTGAATTTTCTGTAACAATTTTGCACAACTTATTAATAGCCAAATCGATTTTTCTAACTTTTAATTTTTTGTTTTTCATTTTTCTAAATCCTTTTTTATAATGTCTTCTATACGCACTAACTTATCTTCAATTTCGATTTGATATTGATACATAATTTTTGTTGTTTTGTAATTTATATCCATATTTGTTGTGTATTGATTTTTTCCAAAATCAACAAAAATATAATCATTTCCTTTAGTGTATTTTACTACTAAATCTTTGATATATGCAACAAATCCTTTTCTAATTAAATTATCATGAGCTGTAAAATAAGGTTTAATTTGACTATATAAAACTGGAGTTATTGTACCACCATCTTTTAGCGGACTAATTCCCACTCTGATTGGTGAACCCATTCTTATTTTTCTTAACACAACAGGTTCTCCGTTATAATTAAACAATTCGCCAATCATATTACCCATTTTTTTAATTTTAATCTCTTCTTCTTGTTTTACTTTTTCCTTATTTAATTCATCTATTATCTCTTGTTTACTTAATAGCTTTAATGGTGATTTCGTCATCCCTTTATACATATTAACTCTAACATAAACTCTTAACCCACCACAGTTGTATGTTGGTCTTTGAACTAGTTCCACTTCAACTTTATATGGTTTATGTCTCTTAATTTTGTTTGATATATACTCTATATATTCATCTTGAATTCTTTCACAATCATCATCCCAACTTACTACTATATTAGGATTAGTTTTTAAATAATATGGATTATGTTTTAAAGTTTCAATTTCTATTTGACAATCTATTTTTTCTAATTGTTCTTTTAATATAAATCCTGTTGTTAGTTGAATTAAATCTCTTTTAAGTTTAAACCTATCTAAATACTCTCCCCATATTAAACTTCCACATGTACGACAATACAAATTTGATGTAATTTCTTTTTTTATTTTGTTCGACTCCACTTTCTTTTCTCCTTTTAAATATTTGATCCATAAAAAGGCTAAAAGAAAACCCATCGATATGATGGGCATTAAAATCAGTTTAATTATTACCCATCATTCTGCCTTTAGCACCTTACCTCTTGGCAGGTTGCTGTACGATCATTGGGGCAGTCCCTAACGCACTCTTTATGGTAATTATATTTTAACATAAGTTAATTTATATATCAATTTTCTTTGGTTTTTTCTTTCTTTATTGTCAGTTTTACATTTAAATTGGAATTTGCATTTATTTAAAACTTTCTAAAATGTCTTTATTTGTATCAGATAATATTTGTTTAAGCTCAAAATTATATAAAACATTTGTACCAGATAAAAGTTTGATAGCATCATTAGATGAGTCACGAAGAATAATGTTATTATCCATATCATTAAACGATAATTTGACATGCCTATTACCACTTTGTGTTATTATTGCATGTTTTTTCCCATCTAAATACAACATGTTTTCCCATTTGTCTAACAAGAAAAACTCTGTCACATTTCGAGCCCATAGTAAGGGAACAATGTGATGTAGCTCAAAACCCAATTCCTTTTGCATTTTGTGTTTTTTGAAATATATATGTTTCTCATTTATCGATCGTTTAAGTTTCGTAACATCATCTTTGGTCTTAAACACATTGTTAGGACTAACCATAAACTCAAGTCTTTCTCTAGAACTATTATATTGATAATATGCTGTCATATTTAAAATCATGAAAACTTGTTGAGATTCATTTCTCCAATTGTGGAAATCTCTTTTGTTTGTCTTATCACCAGCAAAATTATCAGGATTGCAATATTCTTTTACAACTCTAACAACAGCATCTTTTTGAAATTTTGATAACGATCTATATTGATTCACATATTTTATAACTTCTTCCATTGAAGTATATTTCCCATTCAATGGTTGTCTCAAAAAAGAGATAAAAAAAGTATATTCATCTATAGTTAAATAATCTAATTCAGCTAGAATGTCAAAGAAATCAGTAGCTAATCCTTTTAAAAGGTTATCAAGTGCTCTAGTAAATAGTAAGTATCTATCAAAATCTGATATTTCTGAATTAATTAAATCAAGAGCAAGAGGTGTAAGAGATACCGATTTAGCTGTTTTTCTTGCATATGGGTTCAAATGTTTACCATCTAATGAATATCTATAAATAAGCCCCATCCTATGAAAATCAACAAACAAATTTTTCCTAATAGAATCTTGAGTTCCCTTGCCATATTTCTCATTAACTAAAGTCGTATATTTGGCATAAGTAAGTTCATCATATGTGTTGTGAGGTCTTTTCTTTAGGTCTGTTGTTCTAATTACCATTTTATTGGTTCCTACTAAATCATACATGATTGATAACATACCAACAACTTGTTCATAGGTATAACGATTATGTTGTGATATTTGAATTCCTCTATAATTTATATCTAAAATTCGATCATACAAAAATTCAAGACATTCTTTGCTAGGGTCTATTTCAATAAGTTTTTCTAACACTTCAATCACTCCTTTTCATCTCTTAATCTTTCTTGTATATATTCAAAATAATCTAAGTTATTTTCACATCCAATAAAGTTTCTATCTAATTGTTTTGCTACATAAGCGGTTGTGCCAGATCCACTGAAAAGATCTAATACCAGATCACCGGGGTTACTACTCGCTTTGATCATTCGCTCTATCATAGATTCAGGTTTAGGTGTAGGGTGAAGTGTCTTTATTGTTTTTCCGTTAACCTTTTCTGTTAATCTAACTGAAGGAATTTCCCACACATCTGGACATAAACGACCGTTTTCATTTGGGAACCAGCGTTTTCCGTTTTTGAGTATTCCAGTTTTTTTGGCTGCATTAATTCTAGAGGTTGATAAATAAGGCACTCTAACATCATTGTAATTAAATGTATACTTCTCTCCTTTAGTAAAGAACAATATAACTTCTTGATTATTAACAAACTTCCTTCTTGAAGGTGAAAATCCATCTTTTTTATACCAAACGATCCAGTTTTTAAATAACAAGCCTTTTGATACTAAGTAAGTGAGAATAAATGCTGAGTTATATGTATTGTTAAAAATGTATAATGACCCGTTAGGTTTTAATTTATCTATTGTTAAATCTAGCCATTTATAAGTGAAATCAAAATATTTTTTTTCACTCTTGAAAGTATCCCAATCATCAATTTTTTGATTATATGGTGGATCGATTATCGCTAAATCTATGCTTTCGTTATCAACTTTTTTTAAGAAGTCAAATACATCTTCTAAATAAATGTTATTAATTTTCATTTTTTATCGATTCCTTTATAATGAACCGAATTAACTTTCTCATCTATTAACTCTTTATAATTTTCATACAATTCATATCCTATATAATTTCTACCATATTCTTTGGCAACTTTAAGAGTTGTTCCGCTTCCTGCAAAAGGATCCAAAACAGTATCGCCTACAAAAGAATATAAACTAACACATCTTTTCACTATTTCCTCAGGCATTATAGCTGAGTGTTTGCCAAAGGCTAAATCACCCTTATTTGGTATTGGAATATCCCAAACTTGCTTTGTATATGTCACCCATTCATCTTGAGTTAGTTTGCTTGCTTCTTTGTTCTCAATAGGAACATTATTAAGTGGTTTACCATCTTTTACATAAATCGTTATAAATTCAATTGTATTTTGTGCATAAAAATTTCTAGGATATGGGTAGCTCCCAAACATTAAACTTTTAGTTGGGTTTGTTCTGTTCCATATATAAATATCCATTAAATATAAATTTGTTTGGGTTAAAATAGAATTTTGTATCGAACTTTGTAAATCAAATATATGCCTATTATAGTGGGTATTATAATCTTTTTTTAACATCGGAAGTAATGGTACATTTATGCAAAGTTTTCCATTTGGTTTAAGAACTCTTTCTGACTCTTTCCATACATGAACCATTTCTTTAATATATTTATCGAAAGAATCTAAGTTTCCGATATCTTTCTTATTAACAACCGAATGTGTTATCTCTTGGTGGCCATCCATAGAATAATCTTTAATATTGAAATATGGCGGGGAAGTAACTATCAAATCTATAGAATTATCTGAAACCTCTTTCATATTTGTTGAACTCTTGTAATAAACTACATTCAGCTTATTTAATCCTTTATTATTATCATTCAATTTATTACACTCCTTTATAATTATTTTTCGTTATCCTTTATTTTCCCTTAAAAGCATATATAAAGGTATCACAAAGTTTCTAATATTGCTCTTGATGTATTTATAAATATGCATTATTTGTTTAAAAACGCAAGCCATAAAAGGATACTAACAATTTTAAAAGATTTATTCATCTTTTTCCTCCTTTAAGCGTTCGAAATGCCAACATTACAATTAATATGCTTTCGGTCGCCCTCAACGCTTAAGCGTATGTAAGGAAACCTAGTGACTGTCGGTGTAAAACCTGAGTCGTAACCATAACCA
>DUTX01000104.1 GCA_012841865.1 Acholeplasmataceae bacterium
AGTAAAGAGATCAACGGTTACATCATCATCTGCTTCTTCCGCAAGCTTAATGCCTTCGCCGAATTCTTTGTTCAATTGTACGAAATCAGCAAGAATGCTTTCGAGCATATTTTGAGTTGTTTCATTACCTGTTGCCTCTTTTAAGGTTGCAAGTTCTAAAAATTCTTTCAAAGTTCCGACCGGTTTTTCATCAAGCATTAAAATCCTTTCTGCTAATTCATCAAAATGTCCGGTTACCTCATCATAAAATTCTTCAAATTTTTCATGGAGTTGGTAAAACATATTCCCTTTTACAAGCCAATGATAATTGTGAAGTTTTGTGTAAAGCAAACCATAGTTTGCTACTTGCTTGTTTAAGAATGCAATTAATTCCTTTTTCATAAAGTTCCTCCTGTTTTTATATTTATTCTTTACGAGACCATTATATCCTATACAGTTTTTTTAAGCAATTGAAATACTCATTTATTTCTGGCAATGCATATGAATTGCTTGATAAGAAAGACTAATATATAATAAATTTGACCATAATTTATAGGAGGTTTAAATGATTTTTAAAACTTACGATCCGCTTAAGAAAAAAATCTTACGGATCCTTGATCAGGAAGGTAAGATTGTAAATAAAGATTTAGAGCCGAAGTTTACCGATGAAGAATTAATCGAAATCTATCGGCAAATGGCGCTCGGAAGAGTCGCCGATTTAAAAGCGGTCCAGTTCCAGCGTCAAGGAAGAATGTTGACTTTTGTTGTCAATCAAGGCCAAGAGGCAGCACAAATCGGACCGATGCTCGCGGTTAATAAAACCGATTGGCTGGTACCCGGTTTCCGTGAATTCAACGCCATGTTACATCATGGAGTCAGCTTGGAGACTTCATATCTTTATTGGTATGGAAACGAAAAAGGCAGTAAACATCCGGAAGACGTCCGTGTTCTTCCAGTAAATATCATTATCGGCACCCAAATTAATCATGCCGTCGGGCTCGCTTACGCTAGAAAAATGAAAAAGACCGACGAAGTTGTGCTTACATTTATCGGTGACGGCGGCACCAGCCACGGCGAATTCCACGAAGGCATGAACTTCGGAGCTGTCTTAAATGTGCCGATGGTTGTAATAATCCAAAACAACCATTGGGCAATCTCAACCCCCAGAAGTAAAGCCACAAAATCGGAAACCTTAGCTCAAAAGGCAATCGCTTACGGAATCCCCGGCATTCAAGTCGACGGAAACGATGTCCTCGCAATGTATGTTGCGACTAAGGAAGCGGTTGAAAGAGCCCGTCGAGGCGAAGGCCCGACCTTAATCGAAGCCGTAACCTATCGTTTGGGAGCGCACACAACCTCCGACAATCCTTCGATTTACCGAACCGATGAGGAAACCAAACCTTGGCTGGAAAGAGATCCCTTAAAACGTTTCCAGATTTACTTGACCAAAAAAGGACTTTGGGATGATGAAAAAGAAGAAAAACTCCAAAAAGAATTAAATGATTTCGTCTTAGAAACATTTAGAAAAGTCGAAGCCTCAGGCGCGGTCGATCTGGAAGAAATCTTCAAATATAATTATGAAACTATGACACCCGAACTCGAAGAACAATATCGTTCCTACCGGGAATACTTAAACAAAGAGGTGCAATAAGATGGCATTAATGAACCTTTTAGAGGCTGTCAATCATACGCTTGACCAGCAAATGACTTTAAATAAAGACATCATTCTCTACGGCGAAGATATCGGCTACGGCGGCGGGGTCTTTCGAACCACAGCAGGCCTGCAAAAAAATCACGGCAACGAAAGAGTAATCGATACACCGATTGCGGAAGCGGGTATTGTCGGTTCAGCAATCGGGATGGCAATCGGAGGACTTAGACCGATTGTTGAAATCCAGTTTTCCGGTTTTCTCTTTCCGGCTTATAACGAACTTGTGACCCATGCAGCAAGAATGCGGAACCGTTCGCGAGGAAGATTTTATCTCCCTATGGTTGTAAGAATGCCGTACGGGGGTGGTGTCAGAGCATTGGAACACCATTCCGAAAGCTTAGAAACCTTAATCGCCCATATTCCTGGCTTAAAACTTGTCATTCCTTCAACGCCCTATGATGCTAAGGGCTTGCTGACCGCAGCAATCAAAGATAATGATCCTGTTATCTTTATGGAACCGAAAAGAATCTATCGGGCCTTCCGCCAAGAAGTTCCGGAAGAGGAATATGAAATTCCCTTAGGTAAAGCAAGAATCGTCCGTCCAGGCAACCGCATTACTGTCGTTGCTTGGGGCGCGATGGTTCGCGAAGTCGAAAATGCAATCAAACTCTTAGATGATGAGAATGTGGTCGAATTAATTGATTTAAGAACAATCGCTCCTTTTGATAAAGAAACGATTATTGAATCCGTCAAAAAGACCGGAAGAATCCTAATCGTCCACGAAGCGGTAAAATCTTTCGGACCGGCCGCAGAAATCATGGCGAGCGTCAACGAAAAAGCTTTCTATTATTTAGAAGCTGCTCCTGCTCGTCTCACGGGCTTTGACATTACCGTTCCTCTCGCCCGCGGCGAACATTATCATCTGGTTGATCCAAAAAAGATTGTAAATGAAATCAAGAGAATTCTCAGTCTCAAAGCATAAGGAGGTAAAGATGTACAATTTTAAATTCGCTGACATCGGCGAAGGCATCCATGAAGGTCAAATTTTAAAATGGTTAAAAAATGAAGGGGATGCCGTTGAAGAAGGCGAAACCCTGGTAATAGTAGAAACGGATAAGGTGAATGCGGAAATCCCTTCACCTGTATCCGGAACATTAATAAAACACGGAGCGAAAGTCGGGGAAACAATCCTGGTCGGAAATACACTTGCCGTAATTGATGACGGTTCCGGCGGAGAAGCTGAAACCAGCGTTGATGAAAAACCGGCCAAAGTTGACCGAACCGATGAAGAAAAAGCAAGTGTCATCGGCGAAATCGAAGTTTCTGATGAAGTTATCGAAACAAGCCAAGAAGTAAGGACCGAAACCGAAACCGCAAGAACACTCGCAACCCCGGTTGCCAGAATGCTAGCAAGGGATCTTGGAATCGATATCGATACCGTTCAAGGAAGTGGCGAACATGGACGCGTGCTTAAAGAAGACCTTTTGAAACTAAAGTCGGAGTCCTCTGTTCTAGTTCCAAAAGCAGTGGCACCAGTTCTAAGCATTTCGGGCGATGTTACAAGAGTTCCGATTTCGAAAACTCGAAAAGCAATCGTAAATGCGATGACAATATCTAAAGCCAACATCCCTCATACCGTCTTAATGGATGAAGTCAATATCAGCGCACTTGTAGAATTTAGGAAGAATACCAAGGAACTTGCGGAAAAGAAAGGCATCAAACTTACCTATATGGCCTTTATTATGAAAGCAACGCTTCTGGCGATTAAAGAATACCCAATCTTTAATTCTTCGTATGACGAAGCGGCTGAAGAAATTGTTTATAAGAATTTCATCAATCTCGGAATTGCCGTTGATACTCCCGAAGGCTTAATCGTTCCAAATATTAAAAACGCCGCTCAAATGAGCATTTTCGAATTAGCATCAGAGCTAAAGGCGCTTGCGGAAGCAGCAACGAATCGCACTTTAAAACTCGATCAAATTCAAAACGGAACCTTTACCATCACCAATTATGGCGCCCTTGATTCACTCTTCGGAACTCCGATTATAAAACATCCCGAAGTTGCCATCTTAGGTATTGGTAAAATCCATAAAAAACCCGTCGTTATTGACGATGAGATTAAAATTGCCGATATCCTCCCGCTTTCAATCGCAGTCGATCACCGAATCATTGATGGAGCAGATGCCGGACGCTTCCTAATCAGAGTAAAAGAATACTTGCAGAATCCGACACTGCTACTCTTAAGTTAGGTGCAATCGTGAAAAAATACGATATTATTATTATCGGAGCTGGTCCGGGCGGTTATGTTGCCGCAATCAAGGCCGCTCAACTCGGAGCTAAAGTTGCATTGATTGAAAAGGAAGCGTTGGGAGGGGTTTGTTTAAACATCGGCTGTATTCCGACAAAAGCATTAATCAAAAGCGCAAAAATCTTTCGGAACATCATAAATTCTGAAAAATATGGAATCTCCCTTGATAAAAAAAGCCTTAAAGCCGACTGGCCAGCTATTGTAAAACGGAAAGACGAAATTGTCAAACGACTTACAGGCGGGGTTGGAATGCTTCTTTCCAGAAACGGAGTTGAGGTAATCAAGGGCGAAGCAAAAGTCTTAGACCCAAACCATGTTGAAGTAAACGGAGAAATCTTGGAAGCAAAAAACCTGATTCTTGCTACCGGTGCTTCTCCGATTGTTCCGCCTATTCCGGGAGTTAAAGAAGCTTACGAAGCAGGTATTATTGTAACCAGCAAGGAATTGCTTTCTTTAGAAAACCTTCCAGAAAAATTAGTCATCATCGGCGGTGGCGTAATCGGCGTTGAGTTTGCGACAATCTTCGGAACCTTCGGTACCCAAGTTACAATCATTGAAAAACTTGACCGAATACTGATGAATGTTGACGATGATGCTAGAAATTTAATTTTAAAAATTTTAAAAAGAAACAATATTGAAATTATTACCGAAGCGACAGTAACGGCCGTTAACGAAAGTGAAGTTAGTTACGAAAAAGATGGAAAGACAATAAGCGTAAGTGCTCAAAAAATTCTCATGAGCGTCGGCATGCGGCCCAATACAAAAGCCTTTGAGCATCTGAATCTCTCGACCGAACGGGGCGCAATCATAACCAATGAAAGATTGCAAACCAGCATTCCGAACGTCTATGCAATCGGCGACCTAAACGGTAAGATGATGCTTGCTCATGTCGCATCCCACGAAGGAATCGTTGCGGTTGAAAACATCATGGGTAAAAACAGCACTGTTGATTATAGCAAGATGCCTTCCGGTATCTATGGTTTCCCGGAAATTGCCATGGTAGGTTTAACAGAAACTCAAGCCCAAGAACAAGGTTATGATTATCAAGTCGGAAGATTTCCCTTTAGTGCTCTTGGTAAAGCCTTAGCGGACGGAGAGACCGATGGCTTTGTTAAAATCATAGCTGACAAGAAATACGGTGAAATCATCGGTGTTCATATAGTCGCAGAGAATGCGATGGAAATGATTAGCGAAGGTTCGATTACGATGGAACTCGAAGGCACAACTAGTGAGATTTCCAATACCGTTCATCCTCATCCTTCACTCTCAGAAGCATTTATGGAAGCCGCAATGGCTGCGTTAAATAAACCCATTCACACTCTTTAACATAAAACTTGCCGAACTTCGGCAAGTTTTATTTATGTAAAGAGAGAAGCAAGTATCCGTTCGCTTATTCCCTCATCTATCTTCATATTAGCTAGTGTTTTTTTAATTTCCGCTTCAAAATATCTTTTTCCAAGCAAAGCGTTACGAATAAGTAAATTTAATTTTTCTGGTAACCCCTTTAACCTTAGCTCAATAATCTTCCCCTCTTTTACAACCACTTCTGCTTCTTCGCTTCTTTTTATAAACTCCGGGGATTCCCCGTAATTCCATTCCCAGGTTAAATATTTCTCTCTTCTTAGTTTATTGACCGCTGCAATATCTTCTGCTCTCAGTTGAATTAAACTATCATTAAAGGCAATGCTTTCCATGAGTGCTTGATATAAATCAGAGATCTGAAAATGGTTTGCTGTATATTCCTTTATGTTGGCGGTCGCGCTTGGGTTAGAGCGAACACTTTTGGAAGAAATCTTTGAATTTCCTGTTAAAAAGAGGTTAAGGTTTTCCAGATTTGTATCAAAAAGCAAAGTTCCGTGATGTAACATCCGCTTCAAATAAAAACTTTGAGCGTTTCCGGAAATCTTTTTGGTTCCGATTCTGATATCGCTTTTTCCGTAAAAAGAAGCAGGAATATTAAGTTCTCTTAAAACTTTGATAATCGGCTCCGTAAATTTGCGATAATTATTCAAGTTTTCTTTGGAATAGGGGGCCAAAAACGTAAAGTTCAGGTTCCCCAAATCGTGGTAGACTGTTCCCCCTCCGGATATTCTTCTGACAATCGGAATTCCCGCTTTTGTAGTTTCCCGCAAATTAATTTCTTCAAAAACATTTTGATTTCTTCCCACAATTATTGAAGGTTCATTCTGCCATAAATAGAACAGTTTGTTTTCTTCAAGCGGAAAATATTTTAAAAGATATTCTTCAAAAGCAAGATTGTAATAAGGATCTGTATTATCATTAATAATTGTTTTCATAATTTTCTCCTGAGAATAGTTTATTATAAGCAAACTAAAATCGCAAACAATCTGCTTTCTGCCTTGAAATAATTCCGAAAACGATGTATAATAATTAAGGAATATCCATAAAGGAGAGATAAGATGAATATTTTATTTATCATGATCCCGAAAGAAAAGGTTGCTTTTATTTATGAAAATTATACAATCCGGCAAACATTGGAAAAAATGGAGTTTCACCGTTATTCGTCAATCCCGATAATTGATAAAGACGGGAAATATGTCGGTACCATCAGTGAAGGCGACTTGCTCTGGTATATTAAAAATCACCAGGAACTAGATTTTAAGAAGGCGGAAGAAATTCCGATTACGGAAGTTCCGCGCAAACACGATAACTACGGGATTTATATCGATACTAAAATCGATGATTTGATTATCGCTTCCACGCAACAAAACTTCATCCCCGTTCTGGATGACAGGGATACCTTTATCGGTATCGTTACTAGGAAGGACATCATTCAGTATCTGCTCAAAAAAATCGACCAAAACTTTCTAAACGATACATAAATACATAAATACGGCCGAGAATATCGGTCGTATTTTTTATTCCTTACCAAAGTTATTTAATGCAAGTTCATGTAATTTATTGTCTAAGATTTTATTGAATGAAATCTTAAAAGCTATTGCTGTCGTAATAACCGCTAAAATATCCGCCGCCGGTTCCGCATAAAACACACCGTCGATTCCGTAATATTTCGGAAAGATGAATGCGAAAGGGACCAGCAAAATAACCTTTCTAAGTAAGGCCAGGAATAGAGAAATCATTGACTGACGCAAAGCCATAAAGATGTTCTGACAGGCAATTTGGATTCCGAAAATTGAAATACCGAGAAAGAAAATCCTAAATAGCCGTGGAGCTATTTTAAGTAATTTCGGATTGTCATTAAAGATAATAACAAAAAAATTCGGAAAGAGAAAAATCAAGAGATAAAACCCTAAGGAATAAAAGAAACAAACTTTGATTAAGAATTTTGCTGCTTTCTTAACTCGGTCCATATTGCCATAACCAAAGTTGTAAGAAATTAGCGGTGCTGCCCCTTGTGCTAAACCAGCCAAGGGAAGCGAAATTATCGTCATTACGGATAACATAATTGTTATCAGGTTGATATAGATTGTGTAATCTTCTCCTGCATATTTTCCGATTTGGTTATTAAAGACTATTTGGACCAAGCTTTCGGTAGCATTCATTATAAAGGGCGAAACTCCGAGAAAGGTAATCGCAAGCACTGTTTTTCGGTTTAAACGGAATTTTCGAAAGCTGAGCCTAATTAAGGGTTTTTTTCCAGCAAGAAAAACGAGGACAAAAACCGCAGAAACTGCCTGCGAGATAACGGTCGCAAGCGCAGCTCCCGCAACACCCATCTCAAAGGTATATATGAAAAGAGGATCAAGGACAATGTTTAAGAAAGCTCCGATAGAAACCGTGAGCATCGCCACTTTCGAAAAGCCTTGAGCAGTGATATAAGCTGTCATACCGATAGAAATCAGCACGAAGACTGTTCCGATGGCATAAATATCCAAGTACTCTTTCGCATATTCCAAAACCGAAGCATCGGCTCCGAACAAATACAAAAGTTCAACATCAAAAATTAAAATGACAGCAGTCAAAACAATTCCGATAATAATTAACATTACAAAACTATTCATCATAGTTTGTTGCGCCTTGTTTTTTTTGCCTTCGCCCATAAGAATGGAAGCAATCGGCGCCCCACCGGTACCGAACAAAGCAGCAAAAGCCGATACAATCATGATTGTAGGAAAAGCGATACCGAGCCCTGCAAGAGCTTCATCACCGATTACAGGGATATTACCGACATAGATCCTGTCAACCAAATTATATAAAACATTAATAACCTGACTTATCACTAATGGTATTGATAAATTTAAAATCGTTTTTGCTATTTTTCCTTCTCGGAATAATTTTTCGTTATCCAATTTATCATCTTCCTTACTTTTATTTTTAGACTGTTTAATCATAATATGTATTTTGTTAGCATTTTACTGAGAGATTCCGATATAATATAAAGGTGTTACTATGTTCGGAAATAAATTGATTCAACCTTTTTTTGAATATTTCCTTGATAAAGCAATCGATGACTTCATCAATGAGCCAAAGCAAGGCTTAACTCACCTTGAAAAAATCTCACAAGACTTTAATCAGTTGCATTTAAAAGATATAATATTAAAACTAAAACAAAACAACTCTCTGCTTACACATCTTCAAAAAATATTAATAAAAACTAATAAAGCGATAATACGCAGTTTTATTTTAAACATCATGCAAGCGATAAACAAAAGGAAAACCGAGATCCTTCATTTCGACTTTAGAAAATCACCTCCGCTTCAGGTAAACCAGATAAAAAATTTACTTTCAAAAACAGAAAAAATAGCTTATGCCTGTTTTCTATTGAAAGATTATCCAGAACTAGAAGCATTGGTTAAACTACTTCAAAAAGAGCGCGATACCATCTTCTTTATTTTCCTTGAACCAAGAGAATTAACCAGCAATGTAATTGAAGCTTTAAGCAAAACAGAAAATATTTCGCTCTTGCTTCAAGCCGATAATCTAAACAACTTACATGAAGCAAACAAGCTCATTTCAAAATGCCATTGTTTAAGCGGTGCTTATGTTTTTGTTAACCAAGAAAATTTGAACATCTATCTAAATCAAAAATACTTTAAATCTCTGCAAGAAACAGAAATAGCATTTTTAATTTATATCAGAACCGAAAAACTTCCGGACACAATAAAAATAGATTATCTTAAATTTCTAAAGTAAAATCGTTTCCGATATTTTCCCGTGTTCGATTTTCACGAAGATCAAAAGTCCCTCATCAATATATTTTTCAAAAAAACTTAGTTCTTCTCTCTTTTGATCATACTATAAGAGATTTTTTATAATAAAAGCCCTTTTATCTAAGGACCTAATTTGCATAAACATATTTAAAGCAAAATTAAAACAGTATATTTATTTTAACATTTTTTTATTGTTTTTTCAACCATTCCCTTACTCCATAAACAGAACCTAAAAAAGGACCAGTTCAGGTCCTTTATTCTGTTTTTGGATTTTGTAATAAGCCCATAAAGAGCGGAATTCCGTAAGCATCTTTAATAATGTATATAAAGGGTCGATTCAAGATGAATTGCTGCTCGATAGAAGCCGACTCTTCAACAGCGATTCCGGTCACAGCAGCAGCTTTTACTCCGGATTCGCTTAGTTCAATTCCGGCATTTTGTTGAACCAGAGAGACAAAAAGTCCTCTGCCTTTACTCATTAAGTCCAAAGAATTACTTGATGAATCAAATACTTCTTGAACACCGAGATTCTTCAAATTATCATTTAAAATAAACTTTGAGAAATATTTAAATTTAGGAACCACAATATCTAATTTCAACGTTGATTTATCAGCAGGATTCAAAGCATTTGCTATAACCTCTGCGTTAAGCAAGTCAGAAACATCAATTTCCGCTTTCGGAAGTATATAAGTTATGCTTGCGTTGTTCTCAAAATAGTCTTCCGCAACCTGATAGTTATCGTATTCTTTATACTTAGAAGTTATGTTATGAATCATAAATTCTGCTGTAACATTTCCAGAAGAAGCATAAAATTCTCCTTCTCTGGTAGCTTTTTTATCAAAAGATTCTTTCCATTTATTATCAAAATAAATCGTGTTTAATAAAAGGATTACTGTACTTGCCGAGACCGGGAATTTATCCTTCGTTAATTCTAAAAAGTCTTCTGTGTAATAATTAATCCAATCAATGATGTTTTGATGGCCTTCTGAATCAAAATCGGTCTGATAACTTTCCGCATAATAATCCTTTGCTAGGATATCAAGAAAATCTTTTTCAACCGGATAATTATTCTTAAACCAAATCGAATTTGCAAGTCTTAAAATCCCTTTATTATTTTTATAGTAGTTGTTTTCATAGACTGTCTTCATCGAAAGCCGATTGGTTTCACGTTCTAAACCAAGTAAATTCTCTAATTCAAGTTTCGCTTCTTCCTTAGATACACCTTCTAACAACATCGAAAGAGCAATATAGAGACTCAAAGGTGAGTAGATATAGTTTTTGTTTTCTTGTTTAAACAATTCCAAAGCTGTATTAATAGTAAAGTTTTTTAATGCTGTAACCGTCTCAGTTGAAATCTCTTTAGGACTTACACTAGATTTGGGATATTTAACCTCATTCAATGTTTGGAACGTTTCTGTTTGTTTGAAGCTAATCGGCTTTACTTGATTGGAGCAACCCGCAAACAGAAAAATTCCGAGCACTAGCAGAAGCATAGCAAAAAGTTTTAGGAATCGCTTCATTATTTACCTCCTCATAATTTATAACGTTTGAACCCTGTTTTTATTTTGATTATGTGTTTTTTAAAAATGGTTTATTCTACCGGGGTTTGGAGTATGCCGATAAAAAGCGGTATTCCGAAAGCGTCTTTAATTATATAAAGAAAGGGACGATTCAGAATTATTTGCAACTCCTCTTCAAGGGCTGATGTAGTTACGGCGATTCCGGACACAGCAGCAGCTTTTACGCCTGCTTCGCTTAATTGAATTCCTGCCTTTTGTTTAACTTCAGAAACAAAGAGTCCGCCATCTTTACTCATTAACTCTAGAGAATTGCTTGTAGGCTTAAAGACTTCCCGTACTCCTAAACTATTCAAGGGTTGATTTAAAGCAAAATTGGAATAGTATTTAAATTTCGGTACCGTTAGACTGATTTTTTTAATTGTTTTATCGGTAGAATTTAAGGCATTAGTAAAAACTTCTTCGTTAAGCAGATCAAGAACGTTAATTCCTTTATTCGGAAAGATATAAGTTATGCTTGCATTGTTTTCAAAATAGTCTTCCACAACCTGATATTTATCATATGCTTTATGCTTGGAACCAATACTATGAGTCATAAACTCAGTTTTCACTTTTCCGGAAGAAGCATAGAAATCATTTTCTATTGTAAACTCTTTATCAAAAGATGTTTTCCATTTGTTTTCAAAATAAACAGTATTTAATAAAAGGATGATTGTGCTTTCCGATACTGGGAATTTATCCTTAGTTAATTCTAAAAAGTTTTCCGTATAATAGTTAATCCAATCAATGATATTTTGATGACCTTCGGAATCAAAATCGGTCTGATAACTTTCCGCATAAAAATAATCCGCTAATACCTGGAGATATTCTTGGTCAATCGGAAAGTTATTTTTAAACCAAATCGAGTTCGCCAGTCGTAAAATCCCATTTTCGTTTTTGTAGAAGTTGTTTTCATAGACTGTCTTCATTGAAAGCCGATTGGTTTCGCGTTCTAAACCTAAAATGTTTTCCAGTTCCAGTTTCGCATCATTTTTAGACACACCTTCCAACAACATCGAAAGCGCAAAATATAAACTTAAAGGAGAATAGATATAATTCTTCTCTTCAGAAAAAAGTTCCTTACTTGTTTGAAAGGAAAAATTTCTTAATGCAGTAATCATCTCAGAAGAAACTTCTTCTGTTTTAGCTTCTCCATCAGGATATTCAACTTCCATTAAAGTTTTAAATGTCTCTGTTTGTTGGAAATCAATTTGTTTTGTTTTGTCGGAACAACCTGCCAGTAAAAAGATTCCGACTGTCAGTAAAAACATTGTTATAAGTTTAAGGAATAGCTTCATAATATACCTCCTCATCTATTATAACGTTTGAAACTACACTTTTATTTGAATATATTTTATCTTTTTTTTTTATTAAAATTTACACTTATTATTTACATATTTCTTCTACTTTATTTTAAAACAAGGGCTTTTGATTAAATCAAAAACCCTTTTTACTGATTACAATTTTTAACACCATAAATAATACTCCAAACACAAAGACGGTAGCGGAAGCAATATAGATAATGACTTTGAAAAAGCTATTTGAATCCGTTTTTTCAGATTCTCCAGGTTCTTCTGGATCAACTGGATCCCCTGGTTCAATAGGACCTTCCGGATCCTCTGGTTCAACAGGCTCTTCTGGATTCTCTGGTTCAACAGGCTCTTCCGGATCCTCTGGTTCAACAGGCTCTTCCGGATCAATTGGTTCTTCACCACTATCGTCAATTATTAATTCCATATAAAACAAATTCATAACCTCATCTTTGGCAATCGTATGTTCGCCAGGAGCAAGCGTAAGATTAAGGATTCCAATATCAGTTGTTGTATAACTGATTCCATCCACCTTTATTCTTTTTCCGGATTCTTTAAAAACTAATGTTAATTCAGACTCATTAGTTGTAGTAAAGGTAATTCGAGTAGAGGTTTCTATTTTTAAACATTGAGTTAATGTTAAACCTTTATAATTTACAGTCCCTTTGCTAGTGGATAATTTTCCTGCTATTGAAAAGAAATCATTAACTTTGCCGTCGGATGTAAAGTTGTGGACGATTGTACCCGATGCTGGATCAACAGGGTCAATCGGATCATCCGGATCGTTCGGATCCACTGGATCTTCGATTTGATTTCCGCCGATTGAAATAATTGTTGAACTGTAATTTCTGATTTTATTCATTAAAGGTTGATTGATATCATAGGAACTGTCATCAACTTCATTATTAAATTCCCAAGTAAAGTCACCTTGATTTAATCGACCGGCCTTAGTTGTAACTATTTCTACAACATCTTCTACCGGATCAATTTCTGTTTTTGAAACTCCTAAATCTACTGAAGTATCAAAATTATTATAGGTTGTTCCGCCATCTAAAGTTTTATATGAGGAAGGAACAATTTCATTCCTTGAACTAGCCAGATAGGCATCAAACGAAGTCGGATTTCTTGGTACTGTGCCTTCGTCAGAATTTGCATAGATTAGGCTTTTAGCACCGATAATTAAATTATCATATGCTTTAATAATTCCGCCTGGCTCTTTTGAAAAAGTACCATCGCCTTTGGTATCTGTACCCTGTTTGGAACTCATCATCGGATATTTCGTATTTCTAAAATAATTCGCTTCTACAAAAGCACTAGAACCAGTTGTAACACCGACACCGTATTTTGAAATTCCATCATAATAATTATTGTAGATGTGGATTGAGCCCGTTCTGATGCGGGGATGTCTTGAATCAGAATGGTCAAACCAATTATGATGATAGGTAACAAAATACTCTTCAGTTTCGCCCAAACCGCAAAGTGATACTTTTCCTGAATCCCAGTAGTGATTATATGAAACTGTGATATATGTGGATGCTCCTTTTATATCAGTAGAACCATCACCTTTAGCTTGATCGGAATCGGATCCTGCTTTCCCATAAAATATATCATTATGATGTATCCAGATATTACAATTATTTCCTTCAACAGATATAGCGTCGTCTGGGAATAAAGCGAGCCCTAAATTTCTTACTTCTACATTACCTGCACGCCGAAGCAATATCCCCCAACCATAGGCGTAAGCATCTTGACCAATACCTTCGATGGTAATATTCATTTCTGAATAATCCGCATTCCCCTTTAATTCAATATAGCCATTTTTATTAATTTGTCCGCTCATATTTTCATCTGTCACTTTTCCGATTACTCGAAATGCAAGGGGAGTTTGATCATGGCCTTTTTCGCGCAATTTTAAAATCGCTGCAATGCCGATGCCGGTTTCTTTTTTCCCTTTACTATCAACAATAACATCAAGTTGAACGGTTTTTGCGGTTGCAGGAGTTAGATATATTACTTTTGCGTCAGGTTTTAAGGTTCCGTCATCATTATAAGCACCAGAACCAGTCTTAAATTTGGATGCACTTGAAAAAGCAAACCCCGAACGGTCATGTGCTTCTACATTAATAATATCTGATACTCTGCTCACCGTTAGCTCATCATCAAGTATTGCTTCTACTTTCATCATGTAACTGCCAGATGCAAGACCAACGGCATCCGCTCGCCAATATGTTTCGTATTCTCGGATTAACTCTGCATCAATTTGTTGATACTCAGTATCCAAAGCTTGACTATGTTTTACAAAAACATTATAACCTAAAGCATCAGTATGAGGGGTCCACTCGATATAAGCAGTCTCGTACCAACCGCCACTTTCTATAATATTAAGGTTAGAAGAATTCGCTTTAGTCTTAGCAAAAGAACCTATTATAAATAGGGTAAATAAATACACTAATGCAATACTAAGAATCTGTTTAATCCTTTTTATCATCTTCTTCCTTCCCGTTTTCATTATTCTGTTTAATAACTATAATCTTACTAAAGAGTATTCGACTATAAATAATTCTATTATTTATTTTATTATACTATCCTTTTAATGAAATTGTTATTAACTAAAACACAAAAAAGTTTAAATATTCTTTTGTGCGTAATTACGAACATTGTTCGATTTTGTCAATTATATTTTACCATTTTAAAAAATTCATGTCAATAAATATATAGTAAGTAAATAAAGACTTATGAGTATATTATGATAATTTCATATTAAGTTATATTATGATTATTTCATTTCTAAATAAATCACTAATAACTATATAAGTAAGTACTTACTAAATAAATATATCTATAAGGGCCGCCATTTTCCA
>DUTX01000105.1 GCA_012841865.1 Acholeplasmataceae bacterium
TAGCACCTTGTACATCTTCTGCTACTAATCCGCTTTCGGCGTTATCATATGTGATATCTTCTGCGTCGGATGATATGGGTGGCAACTGTTCATTTGGAACTTTACCATCTTCACCAAGAGTAGCAACGCCGTTGACTGATCCTTTTTCAGTTGTGTTAATTTTTCCTGATAAATCTACGTTCATTTCTCCGTCTATTCCAATGGTTACATTTCCACCGCCTTTAACTATACCAGCCACAGTGTCAGTGGCAATATCAACAGATGCTATTACACCTAAGTTAACCCACAATGTTCCGTTGTATCTATAACTCACGGATTCGCTTGTTACCGTAACTGTCCACCCATTTTCAGGTGTTGGATATGTAGTAAATAAATCGGCATAATTTGTTACAGCATCTTTATATATTTTAAGTGTTTCATTATCAAGTAAGGTAGCCACATCGTTAGCATAGTCTGCTGCATTTTGAGCATTTGTAGTTGCAATTTCTGCATTAGATGTAGCAATATTAGCATTTGTAGTAGCAGTATTAGCATTAGTTGTTGCCGTATCGGCTAAGCTCGCTTTTTCATTAGCAAAATTAGCCGCATTATCTGCCAGTATAGCTTTTTCATTCGCCAAGCTTGCAGCATTATTTGCATTAGTTGTCGCCGTATTAGCATTGCCTGTGGCGGTATTTGCATTTATGGTAGCTGTTTCTGCATTTATAACAACGTCGTTCATAATTGATAGGGCATCATTTACATCGTTAACCAAATCACCTACTAATGTCATCGATTCGGTTAGTGCATTAAACTCCGGAGTACTTATGACTTCAACATCTTGTAGTGTAGACTTGCCGACATTCATCTTAAAAAGATAAGTTGAAATAAGAGTACTTACTGTTTCACCATTTTCTTCTTTAGTGTTATATATTCTAAATTCTGCATTAAAAACACCATGGAACGATGTTGTTTGCTCTGTTATCTCATAAATAATTCTTCCATTTTCATCTACTCCTGCAATATTGTATATAGGATTTCCGTCATTTTTAGTAGCAGCAAAAGCAACTATATTAGTAGGTGATACTAAGTATTGATCTGTATCATTCCACAATGTTGCACGAATATATCGCAACCCCTTGTCATATTGTTTTGCATTTACCATAGGAATTTGTTTTTGTCCATCTATATGTATATTTATATCTTCAATTAAAGCGTTTTCTGGTATGGTCATAATGTCAGCCATTATTATCACTTCCTTTCTGCATTGTTGTAACTATTTATCATTAGTATCGTCTATAATCATAAACTCTAAGTTAAAAAGAGTAGATGGTTTAATGTTTATATTATCCAAATCAGATAGTTTAATCGTAAGAAATTCGAACTCATCTTCACAGTTAAATAACTCTTGCTGTTCTTTTAAAAACTTCTCCTTGTTATTTGGTGCAAACTTAGGCTGATTATCGTTGTCTAAAATTATTTCTCCACTATCATCTTTTATTGCATACTCTTTTATTAATTTGTTTTCAAGTTCTATATATGCTTTAAATGAATCATCTATTTTTCTTAGATTTTTACTAATATTCCAACCTGTTTTTATAGGCAGTTTTTCATTCATTAACTCACTTATAGAACTTCTGATGTTAATTATCTCAATGTTTTTTAAAACTTTTTTCAAATAAAATCCCCCTTTGATTCATATTTTTATACACTAAAAAACACTCCCTATCAATTAAGATAGGAGAGTGCTTAACATTATTTATATATTGGTTTAGTTATTTTGTAACACTTATATCACATTTTAAAACTATTACCTGATTTTGTGGAGTAGTTATTGTACAGGTGACATAGGCTTCGCCCTCGTTTATTGTGGTAATCTTACCTTTTACACTTGAAATTTTTACAATACTTTTATCACTAGATTTCCAAGATATTTTTGAACCTTTGACTAAATTTTCAACACCTATTGTAAACTTCTCACCAACTTCTAATTCTAATTCAGTTTCGGTTAATAATGGAGCGTTTTCATCATAACCCACTATTACTAAAGATTCTAGTTTTTGTGTTGAATTGTCAGGTAGAGTTATTTCACAAGTTACAATGGTTTCGCCTTCCGATA
>DUTX01000106.1 GCA_012841865.1 Acholeplasmataceae bacterium
GGCATCACTTGACCAGGCTCTTCGCCGGTCCAGCTTTGACTATATTGATATGTTTCTGATTCGGTATTGGTTTTAAAACCGGTAATTTTTAAGGTATCAGGATCATAGGTGATTGTAGATTCTAAGGCAGGATTATTTCCATAGCCTTTTGTTTTTACAACAATGCTATTTGCTTCAGCACCTGCACCGACGATGTATTCTTCAAGCAGATTTTCGGAAACCGCTTCTTCTACTTCAGCTTTAATATCTTCATTTACCGTAGTTAAGAGGTTGCCATCTTGATCGGCTTCGACTTTAAATTTACCGTCAGCATTTCGGAAAAGATAAATAAAATTGAAGTTTTCTAAGTTTTGATAACTATTTACAAGCTTTATTGTTGTTAGGTTTTCAAGATATTCAACATAATCTAAAGCTAAACGAGCAGCATCTACCAAAGCATTTGAAGTAATTGTTGCTCCGGTTACAACCTGAACTTGGTCTAAATCAGTCTGATTTTCAATAATCTGATTTGGAACTTCTTCATCAGGATGTTTACCATTCCAACCTCCATAATGCTGGTAAGATTCATTTCTAGTATCAACCGAATAAGAGGTCATTTCAAAATCATTGTTGAAGGTGATAGTTGCTGTCATATTCACAGCAAAACCTTTGGTATTAACATAAAGAATGATTTCATCATCTGTTTCTAAATGTTCAAGAATATAAAGCGTCATTTTTTTCTTGCTGATAGCTTCTGAAATTGCATCTTTATATTCATTTGCTTTAAATTCAGGATTGCTGATATTTAAAATCTTGTAACTTTGATCTGTTTCAACAATCACTTCTTCGCCGTCAACAGTTAATGTATATTTAAAGTTTAGAGTATCAAAATCTTGTTCGTAAACAGACACTTCTACCACAATCTCAGGAGTAACGATTTCCGTCGGAACATTTTTTACAACCGCAAAAACACTGATTCCGGAAAGCAAGAGACCGATTACTACATAGTTTACAGCAACTTTGATTTTGTTCGGCTCAACACGGAGTTTTGTGGAAATACGTTCAATTAAAGCTGTAAACATATTCAGAATTAAAATTGAAGTAGCAACACCTTCAGACATCGAGCTAGCGAAGCGGAAAAGAATGGTCAAGACACCTAAGCCAAAGGCATAGATGATTTTCCCGTTCGGAGTTCTGGGACTTGTTACCGGTTCAGTTGCCATAAAGACAGCCCCGAACACGAGACCACCGTTTAAAAGCCCAAAGAGTGCATAGTTTAATGTTCCCGCATACCCGTTAAATGCACCGATAATATAAGTTAAGACAAATACGGTACCGAGATAAATAACGGGAATCCGCCAATTGATAGTTTTTCTAACAATTAAATAAACTAAGGAAATTAAGCAGAGTAAGACGCTTGTTTCCGCAAGCGACCCAGGTTTCATGCCGAGGAACATATCCCAAAGGCTGTAGTTTTCTAAGATTTGATTAACCGCACCGGCACGATCGTTTGCGAAAATAGTCATCGGAGTGGCAGTAGTTATAGCATCAGCAACTTCTTTCGCATTAAAAAAGCCACTAGCACCGATTAAAGCATTGTCTCCGGTAATGACATTAAAATAAGCGTAAGTTAAGAAAAGGTAACCGATAAGGGCGGGGTTAAAGATATTGTTTCCAAAGCCGCCAAAGAGCAGTTTTCCGATTACCGTCGCAAAGAAGACACCGATAACAACCAACCATAACGGCGTTGCTAAGGGAACGATCATCCCAAGGAGAATTCCCGGTATCAAAGGATAGCTCTTAGATAAGCTAATCTTCACATCTTCTTTTTTGATAAGAAATTTATACCATAAAAATTCAAACAGAAATGCGGAAAGGCCGCCCACTAAAACTAAAAGGAGCGGATAAAGCATTCCGAAGAAATTTGTTGCATCGTTAAGATATGGAATTAAGCCGTTTTTAACCCAAGCAAAAATAATCAAAGGAAACAAGGCGATCATAAAATCGCGCATCATCACCGTTGTATTTTCATTATGATCGGCTTTTCTAATAAAAGGTTCTTTGCTTAAGATAAATTTTTTATTTTCACTCATATGTCTCACCTTCTTGTCAACACTCTATTTTTAGCTCTGACTACTGCATCCGTTAGTTCGATTCTTGACGGGCAGATATATGAGCATAATCCACATTGCATACAAAGTTCCGGTCTTAGTTCGACGAGTTTTTCAACTTCATTATCTTTCAGTGTATCTCTGATGACAATCGGAGACAGGAAGACCGGGCAGACATCGCTACATTTTCCACAACCCATACATTCAGGATTGACTTCGCGAATGTCTTTCGGCATTACAACAACACTTGTTAAAGCACGATTCGCAATCAGGTTATCAAAGACAACAGATTTTCCTGTCATCGGACCGCCGGCTATCAGATAAGCGTCGCCTAAATCAGGTTGATAACCGCCGATGACTTGAATAACTTCTTTCAAATTTGTTCCTACTTTTACATGAACATTTTGGGGATTTTTAATACCTTCGCCGGTAATAGTAAGGATTTTATCAACAAGCGGTTGATTTTCTTCGACTGCGCGGCAAACCGCATGCGCTGTGCCGACATTGTTGACAACGGCTCCAGCTTCGCTCGGAAGTCCGTGATAATCCTTTTTAGTTACTCTTTGAACTATATATTTCTCCCAACCTGCGGGGTAAACGTCTTTCAAAAGAAACAAACTCAAATCATTTTGATCGGCTATCGCCAGCCTGATTTTTTCAATTAAAGCTTTTTTGTTTGCTTTGATGGCGATAACGCCACGTTCTGAAGAAACGGCTTTCATGATATATCTTAATCCACGCAAAACCGTATCTAAATTATGATTAAGCAATGTATAATCAGCAGTAAGATATGGTTCACATTCAGCCGCATTCAAAATTACACAATCAATTTTGTGATCTGTTTGATATTTCACATAAGCCGGGAAGCTACCGCCCCCAAGACCGACAATGCCGCAATCCTTGATGATTTCGATTATTTCTTCTTTAGTTAAAGAATCGACATCATTAGGCTTTGTCTCAACTTTTGTTTCCTTATAATCGTTTTTAATTTGAATTGTCGGAACCATTTTTCCCGAACAATGCCACATTCTTTGATTAATGGAAACAACCTCACCGCTAACCGATGCATGCAAATTAATCGGGAAACGGCCTGTCTTTTTTGCAACAACTTGTCCTATTTTGACGGTGTCTCCGACTTTAACTAATGCTTCGCAGGGTGCATTGGATTCTACTAAAGGAATATAGACATATTCCGGTTTTAAATATTCAAAGACCGGTGCTGTTGAAGAGAGTTCCTTATGGCCTTTGTGTTCCGAAATATGTGTTCCTTTACTCTTAATAAACACAGTTTACCTCCTTTGTTACGATGCTTTCAAACATTTGTATTATAACATAAAACTTGGAAATTGTGAATAGCCTTTTTGAAATGATATCATTTTCATATCTTGTTTAAAAAAAGAGAATTGACGGCAACCCAATCAATTCTCAGATGTTTTCATCTTTTTAATAATTTTCGAAGCTCGGCTTTGATAACCAAGGAAATGTTCGTAATAACGATCCAAAAACTTGGCTGCTTCGGGATATAAATCCGGAAGCTCACTTAGAACTTCGTAATTCAAGTTTTCTAGTTTTATGAGATAAAGCAATCTCAGAAGTTGAATTACTTCTTGATTATGATAAATGGTAGAATCAAAATTACATTCACTGCATTTCATTCCCCCTTTAAGAAAATCAAAACCAACCAGATGTTCCCTGCTTCCACAATCCACACATTTGGAAAAGATTGGGCCAATACCGAGCAAGTATAAAAGTTTGGCCCTAAAGATTAACAAATAATAGGGATGATAGGGGTTTTGATTGAGGAGAAACAAAATTTCATCTAAAAACTGATAGAAAGTAGGAAAATCGGAAAGATGAATACCAAGTTGGTTGGTCGCTTCAATGATTAGTAAAGCGTCATTCATTTTGTTTAAATCGGATTTAATTCCGGCGTAACTTTCAATAACTTTTCCGGTTGTTAGGATATTAAAAGAATTACGCCCTTCATGATAATCATAGCCGATTTTTGTTAAAGCTTGGGAATAACTGAAATTCCGGCTTTTATGAAGTCCGGCTCCGCGTACCAAAAATGTGGCGAGGCCTTCGGTATTGACCAGGGTAATAATTTTTGAATTTTCTTGGTATTTTTGGGATTTAACTATTATCCCCTCTCTTAGTTGCATTTTTCACTCCGTTCACTAGCTCTTTTGCTATTTCCGTTTTTTCACGTTGATGTTTTTTGTAATTAAGGTAATCCTTAACTTTTCCAGTTTCGATGAATTTCTTTAAATTTTTGTCAATCATATTATTCCTCCTTTAATAATATCTTGACAAAAATTTATACATTTATACAAAAATAATAATTAAATTTCAGCTATATAACCGAGTCTCCTTAAGACATTTTGTTTGTTCCGCCAGTCCTTTTCAACCTTAACCCATAAGTCAAGAAAGATTTTTTGACCAAGCAGCATAACTATTTCTTGCCGAGCTAAAGTCCCAATCTTTTTAATCATTTTTCCGCCGGAACCAATAATAATCTTCTTCTGGGATGGACGTTCTACATAAATTACAGCTCGGATATTCAAAAGTTCAGGATTTTCATCATCAGCTTCCATCGCTTCTATCACCACCGCTACCGAATGCGGTACTTCTTCTGCAGTTAAGGTTAAGACTTTTTCTCGGATAATTTCTCCAACAATAAACTTTTCCGGATAATTGCTTTTTTGGTTTTTCGGATAATACATCGGCCCCGGTTCTAAATAAGAAATAATACCGTTCATCACTTTTTCAGTGTTTTCACCGGTTAAAGCACTAATATAAAAAACTTCGGAAAAATCAAAGCTTTCGGTAAACTTCACGACATTTTCCATTAAGGCGCCTTTATCTTTGATAAGATCGATTTTATTGAAAACTAAAAACACCGGTGTATCAACTTTTTTTAGGAGCGAAATAACAAACTCATCACCGCGGCCAAAGGGAAGGTTTGCGGAAACGAGATAGAGAATAATCTCAACATCTCTAAGTGTTACAAAAGCTTCCTTATTCATAAATTCTCCAAGCCCATGCAAGGGTTTATGGATTCCAGGGGTATCAATAAAGATAATTTGTTCGCTTTCGCTAGTATATATACCTTGAATTCGATTGCGTGTTGTTTGCGGTTTTTGGCTGATGATTGAAATCTTTTCGCCTAAAACATAATTTAAAAAGGTTGATTTGCCGACATTAGGACGGCCGATTATTGCTACAAAACCTGATTTAAAATCCTTTTCCATGTAAGTCTCCGTCCGAAAAGCTATAAGGTAATAAATCTTTTACCTTTAAGCTTTTAAAATCCTTATTTAAATTGGTAAGAACCACTTCAACTTCCGCATCAATTAATTCACTCATCACTTGACGGCAAGCACCGCAAGGCGAAATCGGTCTATCCGTAGCACCAATAACCATCATTTTTACAATATCTTCTTTTCGATAACCTTGGGAATAGGCAGCAAAAAGTGCCGATCTTTCTGCACAATTCGAAAGTCCGTAAGAGGCATTTTCAATGTTGCTACCGGTAATGATGGAACCGTCTTTCATTAATAGAGCGGCCCCGACATTAAATTTTGAGTAAGGTGTATAAGCATTCTGATAGGCAATTATTACCTTTTCATATAGTTTCTCGTTAGTATTCATTTTGTCCTCCGATAACCTAAAGCTGTTAAGATTTCTTCTTGTTTTTGAATCATTACTTTTTCATCTTCTGGATTCATGTGATCAAATCCTTGAAGATGTAAGAGGCCATGGACCAATAAGAAGGCAAATTCGCGTTCCCGGCTATGACCATATTCTTTTGCTTGCTCGTTAACTTTTTCGATACAGATAAATATATCGCCACGATAATTATCTTCCGCATCCGGAAAAGAAATAACATCTGTTGCCCGATCTATTTTTCGATAGTCACGATTTAAGCGCCGGATTTCTTCTTCATTTACCAAGATTAAACTAACTTCTTCATCGCCTTTAAAATAGTTTTCAGTAGCGGTAATGATTTTATTAAAATCAAAGTCAAGATCTCCGTAATTATTGAAGAGATTAATCACCATAGTTTTCATATCTTTCTATGATTTTTTGAACCAAAGGATGACGCATGACATCATTGCGTGTAAAATGGCAGATTTGGATATTTTTAATATTATCGAGAATATTCAAGGCTTGAATCAAGCCTGAAGAACTTCGATTCGGTAAATCAATTTGGGTAATGTCTCCGGTAATAATCATTTTCGATCCGTATCCAAGTCTAGTTAAAAACATCTTCATTTGCATTTGCGAACTATTTTGGGCTTCGTCTAATATAATAATTGCTCCATCGATGGTGCGTCCGCGCATATAAGCTAGGGGCGCAATTTCAACGATACCTTTTTCAATCATCCTATCGACATTTTCTTTGCCCAAAGCTTCGTTTAAACTATCGTATAATGGAACCAAGTAAGGATCGATTTTTTCTTTTAGGTCGCCCGGAAGATAACCCAATTTTTCGCCCGCTTCAACAACCGGACGAACCAAAACAATTTTTCTGATTTCTCCCGCTTTTAGTTTGCTTACAGCATAAAGGACACCTAGGTAAGTTTTGCCGGTACCAGCAGGACCAACTGCAAAGATAACATCATTCTTTTCCAAAGAATTCAAATAATATTTTTGGTTGACCGTTTTCGGATAAATGGTTTTACCGGAAGCGGTAGTAATCAGAATGTTTCTATTCAAATAAAGGTCAATAATTTCTTCCCCATTATCGCCGTTAAAGTTATTCAAGATTGTGACTAAATCAATTTCTGTAAGATTATTATGCTCTAAAATAAATTCAAGCATCGAAAATAATTCAGTCAGGAGCTTTTCATTTTTGGAATCTTCTCTAATTTTAATTTCCGCAAGTCGCAATAATATTTCTTCTTGAAAATAATCTTCTATCAAATAGAGATATTTATTATTCGGGCCTGCAATTTTTGCTTCGTTCAGAGCATTTCTTAAACGATAAATACTTTTAAAACTCACTAATAATTACCATCCTCTTTATTATTATATCACAGCAAAAAATATATGTCATCTAGTTTATCAGCGGAATAAATTCAGCTATATTCTGATATGTTTTTACAATCAATCTGACGCGATAATAGGTGCCGTCAAATTCTATTTTTACCAATTTATTATAGATTATTTTTTCAAGTGGACTGACTTTGTTTTTCCGAAACGCTTTTACAACTTGCGATTTCGCATAAGCAATAGCTTCTTCTTCAGAATAAACTGTCTTGACTTCTTTGATTTCATAGAAGTATTCCTTCTCAATTTTTATAAGACCAA
>DUTX01000107.1 GCA_012841865.1 Acholeplasmataceae bacterium
GATGATGAATATTTTGTTCAAAATTCAAACCATAACGATAAAGCGCGGTCAAGAAAAACAAACCTGTATCATAACCGAGCATTGCGTAACGTGGATAAATATTCATTAAATCTCTTCTGTACCATTTTCTGAAATTGGAAATAAACTCCTTTGTTTCACTATCACTTTCGTCTACGAAAAAAGAAGAATAAATATAAGTTCCGAACTTATGATAATCGGTTTTAAATCTTGGATCGTATGTCTGCCACTCAGGATAACCAAATAAACGAATCGTATAATCGGTATTATTTTGTTGAATCTTTTTTAATGCTTCCAACGTTTGTTGCAATGCAGAAGCGTCGGCCGAAGTAGGTATAATGACATTCTCTTTGTTTGTTGCCAGCAAAGGAAGAAGCGTCTCTTCTAGCAAATTATCTCTCGTAACAACCCTATAATGAATATTGTTTTGTTTCAGATCGCTCTGCAAAGTGTTGATAAAATCATCTTTATCTGCTTTTCCATTCACTTTCAAAAAAACGACATTATCATTCCTGAATGTTTCTCTAAAAACATTCGATGCTTTGGAATAAATATAAGATTGAGGTGAATTTACCTGAAAAATATTACTATTATTCAGCACTTCTGTATTTTTCGATGAAAAGGGAATTACATATTTTATATTATAGGATTTCGAAAAATCGGATAAAATTTTAATTTGTTCGTCTGTAACGCCTCCAATAATCAAATTCAACGACTTCATTTCCAAAGTCTCCAACAAACTTTTCAGTTTTTTGGTATCGTTTCCTTTGCCAATTTCGAAAACATACAATTCGATATTCACCCCTTGATCTTTCAGTTTATTTACAGCTAAAAGCAACCCTTCATAATATTCTTGCAGACGAAAATGCATTTTATCGGTTTCATCTAGAAATGGCAGCAACAAACCAACTTTAATCACATCCACTTTCACCGGATATTTATTTGGACGAAGCAAGAGATTGGTTTTTATTTCCTCTGCTAATTGACTCCCTTTATTAGAGGGAGTTGCAATTATAGGAATTATCAACTCCATATCAACTTTCAAACTATTGGAAGACAACGAATTGACACGTTGTATTTCTTCAACAGAAACATTATATTGACGAGCGATACTATAAAGTGTTTCTCCCTTTTTAACTTTATGAATTACCTGTTGAGTTTGACGATCAGAATAATAAGCATACGATTCATTTGATGCCGGCAAAGGAATACGAATGGTTTTGCCAATTTGAAATGTTTCTTCCGATAAACCCGGGTTGGCTGCTACGATGTCTTCTGGTCTAAGGGAATACATACGAGCTACCGAATACAATGTTTCTTTGGGCTGAATCGTATGATAACGATAACTCTCATCTTTTTCGGCAACTTTCGGCTGCGGGATAATAAGGACTTGCCCCACCTTAATCACTTCTCGCGCTGTTGGATTATAGCGATAAATTTCTTCAACAGTAGTATGATACATTTGGGCAATGGAATATACTGTTTCGCCTAACGAAACGATATGTTTAAAAGTATTCGATTCATCAAAAGACGTTATTCGAGACTGATCAGAAATTGACGATTGAGATTGAAAAATAATGCTATCTTTTAAAGCAGACACTTGCTCAGCATCTTTTACGGGAATATACAAAACCTGACCGCTTTTCACCCCTTTTTCGATTGAGGGATTATGTTTCAGAATCTCATCAGTAGTAACGGAAAATGTACGGGAAATTGAATATAAA
>DUTX01000108.1 GCA_012841865.1 Acholeplasmataceae bacterium
TGATGACAAAGTGCCTTTGCAAAACATTTAAACAAGGCACTTTTATTTTCGTCCCACATTAGTATTAAAAATACGCATAAATCGTTATAATACAAGGTTATATCATATGAAAATCAATCACTTTATCCCACTTTTGTTTTTAATTTATATAAAAAAATATGAGCGTTGACTTTGTCAACGCTCTGGGCATCCAGAGGGATGCCTTTATTCTTTCAAAAGTTCAATTAGTTCATCGAAACTGGAAAGTTCTTTTGTATAATCATCAGCAAGACGCTTATATTCAAAAATGCCTTCTGCAGCTTTCCTGCCGACAATAATCCGGTGGTTGATGCCGATTAAATCCGCATCATTAAATTTAACACCAGCTCTTTCGTTCCTGTCGTCGAAAAGAACCTCATAATCTTTATTCAATTTTTCATACAACTTTTCCGCAAACTCATAAGCAGCCGTTCGTTCTTTTTCAAGCGGAATGATATGAATTTGGAAAGGAGTAACCTCGCTCGGCCAAACCACTTTATCCTCTTCAGCGTGTTGTTCAAGAATTGCCATTAAAAGTCTGGAAATCCCAATTCCGTAGCAGCCCATGATAATCGGTCTTTGGACTTGGTCTTGATCAACAAAGATAGCTTTCATTGGCTCTGAATAATTAATTCCTAGTTTAAAAATATGTCCGACTTCAATTCCTTTAGCATGCTTTATTGTTCCTTTACCGTCAGGAGAAGGCGCACCGACCGGAAGATCGCAAAGTTCGGTATTGCTTGCGAAATCACTTTCTTCGCTATAAACGATTGTATCTTCCCCAATCTCACAAAGAGCCATGAATTCTTCGCTTTCTTTGCCACCGATGTTTCCGCTATCGGCGCTAACAATTTTATAATAAATTCCGAGACGAGCAAAGATGTTTTGATAAGCTTGACGGACTTTTAAATACCAATGGTCCAAATCTTCTTCGGTAGTATGGAAGGTATAAAGGTCTTTCATAATGAACTCTCGCCCGCGCATCAGTCCGAAACGGGGACGGAATTCATCTCTGAATTTTGTTTGAATCTGGTATAAAGCAAGCGGGAATCTCTTATAGGTTGATAGATAATCCCGAACAACGGTGGTTATAACTTCTTCATGTGTCGGTCCTAAGCAAAAATCCCTTTCATGTCGGTCTTGAAGACGAATCAACTCTTTACCGTAATTCTGCCAGCGTCCGGATTCTTCCCAGATATCCTTGGGTTGCATTGTCGGCATCAAGAGTTCACTGCAACCGATGGCATCAAGTTCCTCACGAATAATGTTTTCAATCTTTTTAATAATACGATAAGCTAAGGGTAAATAAGTATAAATTCCCGCAGCCAACTGTCTGATATAACCGCCGCGCAAAAGAATTTTATGACTAATTACCTCTGCTTCTTTTGGTGTATCTCTTAATGTTGGAATAAATAGTAATGTTTGTTTCATCTTATCTTCCTCATCTAAATAATCTTAATATATCATTAAATGTAACAATAACCATCAATCCCAGTAAAAGGACCATCGTTACCGAAATCAGAACCGTTTCTACTTTTTGACTCGGTTTTTTCTTGGTTACGGCTTCATAGCCTAAAAACAATAAACGCCCGCCATCAAGCGCCGGTATCGGAAAGAGATTCAACAAGCCGACATTAACGCTTAAAAGTCCCATCCAATTGAGGAGGCTAGCGAAACCGCGGGAAGCTACTGTTTTTGTCATATCAAAAATACCCACAGGTCCGCTTAAAGCAGCGATTGTTACCGATTCTTCGCTGAAAAGAAGCGCAAGAGTATCAAAAACCGCAGTAAATGAATTTCCGGTTCTTCTAAAACTGTAAAGCATACTCTTACCTAAATGAAATTCATTTTTAGGTGCAACTCCCATTACTACATCAACAATCTCAATCGGTTCTCCGCTACCAGTTTTCTGCGTTTCCATTATTCTTTTACTGTAAGGCTTAACAGCAATGTCTTTTGTTTCAGAGCCGCGCAGAACTGTAATCGATAAGCGGTTTAAACTATCGTCATCGTTATTGCCTCGGTAGTTTCTGATAGCTTCATACATTTCAGGAAGCTTATTAAAACTTTTGCCTTCAACAGCAGTAATGATGTCTCCCTTTTTCAAACCGGTATTATTGCTCATTTTATTATTTTCATAATAAACTTTTTCAATTTCAATACCTGCTTCTGTAAATCTTCCCTGAACACCGATATTATAAAAGATAACTAGAGGATTTACAGAAATATTGTTATCCTCGTTATTACGTTTATAGGTGATTTCAATCGGATTGGTAATGGCAAGGGTGGTATAATTATCCATAAAGGTTGAGATATCAGCCCAAGTTTTTACTTCTATTTCATATGTTCCGCTCTTCAAACGAACAATTTCATCTCCGTCTCGAAGCCCGGCAACATAAGCAGGTTCATCTTTTAATTCATCCATTCCGGAAAGAATATTTTTATTGCTCTGAAAGCCAGTAATAAGGCCAGCAATAAAGAATACTAGCAAAGCCAAGAGAAAGTTCATCAAAGGGCCGCCAAACATAACCATCGCCCGCGCGCCTTTGCTTTTTGAGCCCAGGGTTCGGTTATAAGGAGCAATTTGATACTCCAGTTTTGATTCATAAATTACAGCCTGCGGATCAACCCGATGATATTGATATTCTCCCTCATATCGGGTTTCCATGAATAATGTTCCCGTCTCTTTCTCATCAAATAAGTCATAATTGATGATGTTATGAACCGGATAATTTATTTTCGGATCATCTACATTTAAATATATTCCTTTGATGACATCATTTTCAATCTGCAACTTAACACGCCTGATTTTTTCAAAAGGATCAGTCTCCAATTCTTCTCCCGCGATTGCACAAAAACCGCCGATTGGAAATGCTCTTAGGGTATAAAGTGTTTCTCCTTTCTTTTTCTTGAGAAGAATCGGCCCCATGCCGAAAGCATATTCACGGCAGAGAATATTTACTCTTCTTGCGAAAAAGAAATGCCCAAATTCATGTACGGCAATAATTAAGCCAAGTACAAATACAAAAGCCAAAAAGCCAATTAAATAATCCATTATTTCACCTCATATTTTTCAAGAATGCAGGTTCGGACTTTACTGTCCGCAGCTAATATTTCCTCGAGAGTAGGATTAGCTTGATTTTCAAAACTTTCCAAAGCTTCCTCAATAATGTCTTCTATTTCTAAGAATTTAATTTTTCCCTTCAAGAATAAGCTTACCGCAACTTCATTAGCAGCATTAAAGACCGCCGGCATCAAACCTCCTGCTTTACCGGCTTGATAAGCCATTCCCAAGGCAGGAAAACGTTCAAAATCCATTTTCTTAAAGGTTAAGGTTGATAGTTCTGCTAAATCCAAACTCCGAAACTTGGGGTTGGATAGTTTTTGCGGATACATTAACGCATACTGAATCGGTAAGCGCATATCCGGTAAAGATAATTGAGCGATTATGCTTTTATCATTATATTCAACCATTCCATGGATAATGCTTTCGGGATGGATGATGGTTTCGATTCGCTCATAATCAATTTCGAAAAGATAATGGGCTTCGATTACCTCTAAACCCTTATTGACCATTGTCGCGCTGTCGACGGTTATTTTCGGTCCCATTTCCCAGTTTGGATGCCTCAATGCTTCTACAACCGAAACATCTTTTAACTCCGAGCGGGTTCGATCGCGAAAGGCTCCCCCGGATGCAGTTATAATCAGACGGTTCACTTCTTTTTTAGAGCCGGACTGCAAGCATTGAAATAAAGCACTGTGTTCGCTGTCAATCGGAATTAATTCCGTTTCGTGTTCCTGCAAAAGTCTATTGATAATATCTCCCGCAACAACCAAAGTCTCCTTATTTGCAAGTAAAATTCTCATGCCTTTTTTAATCGCCGCAATGGTCGGCTTTACACCTACCATACCAACAAGAGCATTTACAAGTGTTCCGGGAGCATAAGTTGCGGCTGTAATCAAACTGTCTTCTCCGCATCCAAATTTTATTTTCGGATACTCATTTTGTAAATTGACCATATCCGCTTCGGATAAAACAGAAACATATTCTGGCTGAAATTCTTCAATTATTTTTTTACCTAATTTAATATTTTTTCCAAAGGAAATACTTTTCAAATTGTATATATTCTTTTCTCTGATGATTTCCAAAACCTGAGTACCAATTGAACCCGTAGCACCGAGTAAACAAAGATTTTTCATAATTTACTACCAGGAATAACAAATTTGCAAGATCAAAACAATAATATAATAGACAGCCCCGGAAAAGATCAAACTATCAAAGCGATCCAATACACCCCCGTGCCCGGGGAAGACATTTCCGAAGTCTTTGATATCATAAGTTCTTTTAATTTTTGAAGCTACGAGATCTCCGATTTGCACGGTAAAGGAAAGTAACATCGATATCAAGAAAGAACCAACTATGACTAAGATTAGTTCTTTTGTATCCGCAGGATTGACAATCCTAAATACAAAGGCAGCAGCAACACCAAATAAGCTACCGGCGATGAGTCCGGCGATTGCGCCTTCGACAGATTTTTTTGGGCTAATTTCCGGACACAATTTTCTTTTTCCGAATTTTGAACCAATAAAATAAGCAAAAATATCAGTCAGAGCGACAATCGTGTAAAGATAACCAAAACTTCTGCCTCCGCGAAAAAAGATTAAACCGTTTGCATCGGGGAAGGGTTCTAAGAATCTGATATTAATTACAAACCCCATTACTAAACCACAATAAGTCAGGGTCAAAACTGCTGCCATCATGTTGTTTGCGGAAGAGTTTTCAGTAAAAACTGTATAACCCAAAACAAAAATAACATAAGCGATAAACAAACCCATAGTCAGCAAATGATAAACCGTATTGGCATTTGTTGGATCGCTAATATCTAATCCTTGCGTTGTCGCAAGATAAATCGTATAAACCAAAGAACCACTCATAAACGGAATCAGATAACGAAGGCGTCCGATTGTCGGGTATCTCTGGTAAAATACATTTATCATTTCATAAGAAGCAATTATACTGAGAATAATACCGACCGCAAGAAACAGATATCCCACCAAAGGATATGTATGATGATCGATAATTATTAAGGGCAACAATACTGAAGCCAGTACGATTGCTGTTATTGTTCTTTTCTTCATTTAATTCCTCCGAATCGACGTTCTCTTCTTTGATATTCAATAATTGCTTTTTCAAAATTTTTTGGTCGAAAATCAGGCCAAAGAACATCGGTAAAATATAGTTCGCTGTAGGCAAGTTTCCAGAGCAGAAAATTGCTGATGCGCACCTGATTGCTTGTCCTAATTAATAAGTCGACATCCGGCAACTCCTGAGAATAAAGATATTGATTAAAATCCTCAAGAGCAATTTCTTTTCTACCTTCCTTAAGTATATTATTGACGGCATTGATGATTTCATCACGACCTCCGTAATTAAATGCAATTGTAAAGGTTAGGCCTTTGTTTGCTTTTGTTCTTTCTGCAACTCTTTCGATTTGTTTTATTAAATCTTCTGCAAGTCTATTTTTAGAACCGACCCAATGTAAACGAATATCTTCGGAAACCATCTCTTCTTCATATTCGTTAAGAAACTCTTTGGGAAGATTCATTAAATAATTTACTTCTTCTTGGGGGCGTTTCCAATTTTCGGTACTAAAAGCAAAAACAGTCAGATACTTTATTTTTAGTTTTGCTGCATGGAGCATAATGTCTTTTAATACAATTGCTCCTTTTCTATGTCCGTAATTCCTTGAAAGCCCTCGTCTTCTTGCCCAGGTTCCGTTACCGTCCATAATAATTGCAATATGTTTCGGAAGTTTGTCCGGATTTAATTTGTCTTTCATCATTTTCACCATTTCATATATTATACAACAGAAGCAGATATTTTTCTAGATAAATATGAAAAGCAAATAAACATTTAATAAGAATATATCCAAATGAAAAAGGGTTCATTGCGAACCTCTTTTTTAGTAATCGATAGTCCTAAGCTGGAAGTAATCTTGTGGATGCTCGCATACCGGACAAACCTTCGGTGCATTCTTGCCATAGTGGATATGTCCGCAATTCAAGCAAATCCAAACATTTTCTTCTTCGCGTTTGAAGACGCGGTCCTTTTCCAAATTTTCAAGCAGAGCACGATATCTCATTTCGTGTTCTTTTTCAATCTTGGCAACACCTTCGAAAAGATTGGCGATTCTTGTAAAACCTTCTTCTCTGGCTACTTTCGCAAACTCGGCGTACATTTCTGTCCATTCATAATGTTCGCCCGCAGCTGCATCTAGCAAATTCACTGCCGTAGTCGGGATGCCGTCATGCAAGAGTTTGAACCACATTTTCGCATGCTCTTTTTCATTATTCGCGGTTTCTTCAAATATTTCAGCTATTTGTACAAAACCGTCTTTCTTGGCTTGCGAAGCATAAAAAGTGTATTTTGTTCTTGCTTGAGCTTCGCCGGAAAACGCGGTCATTAGATTTTTCTCAGTTCTTGAACCTTTTAATTCCATAATCTTTAATCCTCCTTGTATTTATGGTTATCAAAACCAAGTTAGATTATAATATAATCTGACAAAGAATGCAAATTCTTTTTTGCTTTCTTAAATTTCCATTATTAAAACTTCTTTTTCTTTAGCAATCTGATCAACATTTTCAGTAAACTTATCGGTAAGTTTCTGAATTTTATCCGTTTCGCGTTTGAGTTGATCTTCGGATATTTCGCCATCTTTTTCTAATTTCTTCACTTGGTCAATCATTTCCCGACGAATATTCCGAATCGAGACTTTTGCATTTTCTGCATAACTCTTTACTTCTTTAACTAATTCTTTTCTTCTTTGTTCTGTTAAAGCTGGAAAATTAATTCTGATTACATTTCCGTCATTAATCGGAACTAAATTCAGATCAGCCAAATGGATTGCTTTTTCAACATCCTTCAGAATGCTCTTATCGAAAGGTTTAATCATAATAGTTTGTGCTTCCGGAACAGAAATCGAAGCAATTTGATTCAAGGGTGTCAAAACTCCGTAATATGTTACCTGAACACCGTTTAATATCGCAGGATTGGCTCTCCCGGTCCTAACCAAGCTGAGTTCACTTCTGAAAGCCTGAATGGTCTTATTCATTTTCTCTTCTCCGAGATTATAAATGTTTTGAGGCATTTCACATATATCCTTTCTTTATATTTTATTGGAAATTAGGGTTCCGATCGAAAAATCATTTACCGCTTTCGCAATATTCCCTTTTACATTCATATCAAAGACAAAGATGTCGATGTTATTTTCTTTACATAAGGTTGCGGCAGTAAGATCCATTACATTTAAGTGTTTGTCTAAGACTTCCTGATGGGTGAGTTTGGTGTACTTTTTCGCATTCTTGTTTATGCGTGGATCGGAGTCATAAACTCCGTCAACACCGTTTTTTGCCATCAGGATTAGATTTGCGCCTAACTCGGCACTTCTTAAGGCCGCCGTTGTATCGGTAGTGAAGAATGGAATACCGTTTCCGCCGCCAAAAATTAAAATTCTGCCTTTGTCTAAATGCGACAAAGCTTTTCTGCGAATATAAGGCTCTGCCACTTCCGGTATCGACAAGGAGGTCATACACCTAGTTTCAAGATTAAGGCGTTCCAGGGAGTTTTGAATCACAAGCGCATTTAATATCGTTGCTAGCATTCCCATATAATCGGCGCTCGATCTTTCCATACCTGATTCCAAAGCATCACGTCCGCGCCAAATATTTCCAGCACCGACTACAATCGATATTTCTACATTCCCCTGATCATATAAAGCTTTAATCTCATCGGCTATATCGTTAACCTTAAAATGGTTGATGCCAATTCTTTCATCCCCAGCTAAAGCCTCCCCACTTAGTTTTAACACTATTCTTTTTTTCATGTGACCTCCTTATTGTTTAAAATAAAAGGGCAGATTTGCCCTTGTAGTTTTCAGTTTCCAGCAGCTGCCATAACTTCAGCAGCGAAATTATCGACGCGTTTTTCGATTCCTTCCCCAACTTCAAGGCGAATATAATTAATTATTTTAGAATTGTTTGACTCGACATATTTTCCGACAGTCAAATCGGGATTCTTAACGAATTCCTGATCGACCAGGCAAATGTTTTTAAGTAACTTTTCAAGTTTACCACTAACAATTCTATCGACAATTTTGGCTGGTTTACCTTCATTTAATGTCTCTTGTGTTAAAATTTCTTTTTCTTGTTCCAGATAATCTTGGTCTACAGAATCCCTATCTAAATACTTTGGATTCATAGCAGCGACATGCATGCAGACATCTTTTGCTACCTCTGCGTTATCACCTTCAAGAACCGCTAAAACAACTATTCTGCCACCACCGTGACTATAATGGCCAAAAACTTGGGAATCGGTTTTTTCCAGTAACGAGACTCTTCTAAGAGTAATTTTTTCTCCGATTGTAGCTGTTGCGTTAACGATTAAATCGTTAATCGTTCCTGCTTTTGCTGGAGCATTAAGAGCTTCTTCGGTATTCTTCGCTCCGCTTGCAAGAATTGCTTCGCCAATTTCTTGAACGATATCCTGGAACTTTTCATTTCTGGCAACAAAGTCGGTTTCGCTGTTAACTTCATAAATGACAGCTTTATTCCCGGAAATAATTCCTGAGCATAAACCTTCAGCAGCAATCCGATCCGCCTTCTTTTGGGCTTTCATTATACCTTTTTCACGTAACCAAGTAATAGCTTCTTCAACATTTCCGTTTGTTTCAACCAATGCCTTCTTGCAATCCATCATACCGGCACCGGTTTTATCGCGCAATTCTTTAACTAATGCAGCTGTAATCATTCTTGCACCTCCGTGGTTTTTTCTTCCTCTTTCGAAAGATTTTCTTCGACAGCTTCTTCAGTTACAGTTTTTTCTTCTGTAACAACTGCTTCTATATTTTTCTTTCTCTCTTCTGTTTTATATTCTACTCGACCTCTCGGACGACGGCCACGGCGATATTGTCCGCGGTCTTCGTGGATAGAATCTTCTCCAAGGTCAATCTGTATCGGAGTTCCACCTTGAGCCTCAACAGCTGCGTTAGCTAAGGTTCCGACAACCAATTTTACTGAACGAATCGCATCGTCATTTCCGGGGATAATAAAATCAACATCATCGGGATCACAGTTAGTATCAACAAGACCAAAAATTTTAATATTTAGTTTTCTTGCTTCTCTAACAGCAATCTGTTCGCTCTTCGGGTCGACAATAACAACTGCTTCGGGGAGAGATTTCATATCTCTGATTCCGTTAAAGTATTTTTCAAGACGGGCTTTTTCTTTATTGAGTAGAATTACTTCTTTTTTAGGTAAAACTTCGAAAACTCCGTCTTCTTCCATTCTTTCAATTTCGTAGAGACGGGCAATACTTTTTCTGATAGTTTTATGATTGGTAAGGGTACCTCCCAACCAACGTTGATCAACATAAAACTGATTGCAGCGAATTGCTTCTTCCTTAATTACATCTTGAGTTTGTTTTCTAGTTCCAACAAAAAGAACCCGACCGCCGTTTTGAACAATATTGAACATTGCGGCATATGCTTCTTCAAGCAATTTAACGGTTTTGTCTAAGTCGATAATATAGATACCGTTTCTTTCTCCAAAAATATACTCTTTCATTTTGGGGTTCCAACGGCGAGTATTATGACCGAAATGAACCCCTGCTTCTAGCAGTTGATTTTTTGTAATAATAGACATTTTAAAAACTCCTTCTTTTTATTTTGTTTGGCCTCCATAAGCATCAACAATGACCGCCCCGAAAATCGGACCTGACGACCATTTCAACCTATGTGTGTATTAGTTTTGCCGGACATATTATAGCACAAAACCAAGATTAATGCAAACATAATCTATCCTTATTTTTTTGTGCTGCCGATTCCACCCGCTCTATTACCACCAGGTTTTTCTTCATCTTCTATTAACAAAAATTTTAAAAATATTCCTTGAACAATTCTTTCGTTTTCTTTTAAGACGATAGTTTCCTTACTAGTGTTTTCAATTGCGATAAGTATATGTCCTTCATTTTTCGGATTATTATAATAATCAGCGTCAATTACACCCACTTGATTTTTTAAACGAAGGCCTTTAAAACCACAGGAACTCCTGATGACTAAAAAAAGGACTTCATCGTTTTTCATATATGCTTTGATCCCGGAGGCAATAATGATATCTTCTCCGGGTTTTAATTCTACGGCATAAGGAAGGTAAAAATCATAGCCCGCAGAATGTTCGGTTGCTCTTTTGGGTAAGTTAATCCTTTCATATTCTGTTTCCGTTTGATATTTCAAATATTCATGTAAACTTACTTTTTTAAATCCGCGCATTACTTACTCCTTCTTTGTTGCCCGTGGGTGATGTTTCATATATTCCTCTTTTAATTGTTCTTTGGATACATGTGTGTAAATTTGGGTTGTGGAAAGGTTGGCATGACCAAGCAATTCCTGGACGCTTCGTAAATCTGCGCCGTTGTCTAAAAGGTGGGTTGCAAAAGAGTGCCTAAGCATATGGGGAGAAATTTTTAAGTCATTCGCAGCTTTCAAATTAATATTGTTTAAAATAACCCGAACCCCACGAGGAGTCAAAGGCCCCCCTCGATAATTTAAAAAGAGAATGTCGGTATGACCTTTTTTGCTTCTTTTTAATAGTTCATTGCGGGCAAACTCAAGATAATCCAAAAGGGTATTTTTGATATTGTCATATACCGGCAAATATCTCTCTTTTCCTCCTTTACCCATAACGATAATCGAAGAGTTATAAAAATCAAGATCCTGAATTCTTAAAGCACAAAGCTCCCCAACTCGCATACCGGTTCCGTATAACAATTCTAATATTGCATAATCGCGTTTTCCGACTTCGGTGCTAACATCAATCGCATCAAAGAGATTGTCAAGTTCTTGGTAATAAACCAATTTCGGAAGCAATTTGCTTAATTTAGGAGAATTTACATCAGCAAAAATATTGACATCCACTATTCCTTCTCGAACCATAAATTTATATAGACTTCTCAAACTTGACATCTTTCTGGCAATTGTCCGGGAACTGTAACCTTTCTTATGTAAAAAGGAAAGAAAATAACGACTGTAATTTGCCTTTACCTCTTTTAAAGTTCCTAAGGAATTGGTTTTTAGAAAGTTTTGAAAATCTTCAATGTCATTTAAATAATTCAGAACCGTGTATTTGGAATAAGATCTTTCTGTTTCCAAATAGTTCTTAAAGGCTAGAACTATTTCAACATCTTTCATTTTCTGCTCCGATTATTGTTTCCAAAGTCTGTAAACTTCTGGAAGCATATTCCTGTTTTCGTTCCGCCTTCCGCATTCTTTTATTTAAAGGGGCAAATATCCCGAAATTAACATTCATCGGCTGAAAATTTTTATTCGGCAAACTAATATAATTCGCAAGAGCGCCGATTGCCGTTTGATTAGAATAATCAATTAAATCTTTGTTGCTAAGGAATCTTGCCATATTGATACCGGCAACGAGTCCACTCGCTGCGCTTTCCAGATAACCTTCAACACCCGTAATTTGACCCGCAAAAAACAAATCATTTCTTTTCTTAGTTTGGTAATACTTTTTTAAGACTTTAGGAGCATTGATATAAGTATTGCGGTGCATAACGCCATAACGAACAATCTCACAATTTTCAAGCCCCGGAATTAAACGCAACACTCGCTTTTGTTCAGGAAATTTCAGATGTGTTTGAAAACCCACAATATTATACATTGTCTTTGCTGCATCATCTTGACGTAATTGAACCACGGCATAAGGCTCTTTGCCGGTTCTAGGGTCGGCAAGCCCGACCGGTTTCATCGGCCCAAATAAAAGAGTTTCTCTTCCTCTTTCTGCAATCTCCTCAATCGCCATGCAACCTTCGAAAACTTTTAATTCAAAATCACGGGGAACAACCCTTTCGGCAGAAATCAAAGCTTCATAAAACCTATCAAACTCTTCTTTGGAAAGAGGACAATTATAATAAGCCGCTTCGCCCTTATCATAACGGGACTTTAAATAAGCAATGTCCTTATTTATTGATTCTTCGGTTATTATTGGCGCCACGGCGTCATAGAAATACAGATAATCTTCGCCACAAAAGTTTTTTATTTTTTCTGATAAAGCTTGGCTGGTTAAAGGCCCTGATGAAATAATCGTTGGCCCGGAAGGTATTGCGTCAACTTCTTCGCGGATGATTTCAATTCCTTCCATATTTGTTAAGAAATCGGTAACAAAGTTAGAAAAGAGGTTTCTATCAACAGCAAGCGCTCCGCCCGCTTCAATTCTCGTAGCATCGGCTGCCTTCATAATCAGCGAATCAAGCCTTCTCATTTCTTCTTTCAACAATCCGACGGCATTTTCAATAGAGGCTGAGCGAAATGAATTCGAACAAACCAATTCCGCAAACCCAGCGGTCTGATGTGCTTCGGTATATTTTTGGGGGCGCATTTCATACAGACGAACAAACAAGCCCCGTTTAGCTAATTGATATGCTGCTTCGCTACCGGCTAATCCGGCTCCGATTATATTTACAATCATATTATCACCATTAGTATTATAACACAAAGCTTGTCTGATTAAAGAAAAATAAAAAAATCTTCAAACGAAGATTTTTAACGGATAAAGACCTTGCATCCCGGACGTAGCCAATTGTCAAGGTTAGCATAAACAAACTCCTCCAAAGAAAGATTATTTTCTAAAAGGATACTTTCTAAAGTATCTCCGCTTTGGATTTGGTATGATTTCCTTTTTGGAATCCGAATTACTTGATTTGGACCAAGACGAAGTTTTGTAACATCATTGTATTTTAAAAGCATAGAAACTGAAATATTGCATTTTCTCGCTATTCCTGCTAGCTTATCGTAAGAATCGATTAAATATTCTTCAAAAAAGATATTCCCATTTTTTCCGTTCCGAGGAATAACAATTGTCTCACCAGGACAAATCGTTAACCCTGGGAGTTCATTTTCTTTCATTAATTCTTTTAATTCAACCCCATATGCTTGTGCAATCTTTCCCAGTGTATCTTCCTTCTTCACTATATAATCAAAACTTTCCGACATCCGGAAGCGAGTGCGAAAAACATCCTTATTCAAACGGCTCACCTCGTTTTATTATATTGTAAACAAGGCAAAAGATTGTAGGCAAAACCACAGGTTAAGAAAAAAGATTAGGCATAAAACCTAACCGATTTGCTTTAATAATTTTTCATAATATGAACTCTTGATAAAGTCGGCAAGTTCTTCGTCTTCAAGCATAAAATCCTTTAAACTCGGATCACGCATTAGAGCATATAACAAACAGGAATAGCCGTTTTCATAATCATTTGTTATGAGATACACGCAAGCAAGATTATACCAAAGAACCGCATTATCTTTATCTTTTTCAATCCCTCGCAGATAATAATAACGGGCGCTTTCATAATCACGATAAATATCTTTATAAAGCAAAGCAATATTCAAATAGGCTAAAATATAACCCTCTTTTTCAATCTCTTCAAGATAATATTTCTTGGCCTTCTCATAATTTTTTTGCTTACCATAGATAACTCCGAGATTATAGGAAACCATTTTTTCTTTAGGGTCAACTTTATAAGCCTGACGTGTATGCGCTAAGGCCAGGTTCAGCTGATTATGTTTTTCATAAAAAGACCCGATATTGAGGTTAGCCCAAAAATGATGCGGATTATAAAGCAAAGTCTTCTGATAATAATCGATGGCAAGCTCTTCATTGTCGCTTTCATCCGCAAGCAAGGCCAAACTGAAATACGCATCAGCAAAAGTGGGATCCTTCTCAATTGTAGTATGATAATACTTAACCGCTTCATCTTTCTTGCCGATTATTTCATGGGCAGTACCTAGATAGTAATAGGTATGGGGAAGATTAGGAAAAACCTCGACAATCTCATTAAATACTTCAATTGCCTGAAGCGGCTGATTATTATCAAGGTGAACAAGTCCATAATCCACCAAATCTTTGATGATTATTTTTTTTGTAAAGGCTTCTTGGTAAAATTTTATTGCCTCGCGGAAGTTTCCTTTTGCGCGAGCTTTTCTAGCATTTTCTATTAAATCTGTATATCTCATAAAAAAACCGTCATAAAAAAGTAAATCAAGATGGTGGAATTATTCAAGAAATGAATTCCAATCGGTACTAAGATATTGTTTTTCGACAAAGAATAAGTCGTACATAGTACCAAAGCCATCGGTAAATATTGGAAAAAGAAGAGATCAACCGCATGCAAGGCAGAAAAGATAACCGCAGAAATGAGAATTGCAATCAGCGGCCGCAATTTAAATTTGTCTTGCACAGCCCCATATAATGCTTTTCTAAACAAAATCTCTTCAACAAATGGCGCCAGTAGCATTACTGAAAGCAACATAAAGACGCCGGTGCTTGAATCTAAAGCAGCCAAGATTAACTCTTGATTTTGGGAAGTTCCTGTAACTCCAAGCAGTTTATAAATCAAAACAAAAGCTATATTCACTAGGTAAATAATAATGAAACCTAAAAAAATCATCGGAATAGTAGATTTCCATTCGCTTTTAAACCTCTGAAAATCTTGGCTTAAATTCCTTGCAAAGATAATAATCATTAAGATAGCCAAAATAATACTGCCGATGAATTGGGAAAGGTTTTGTACTCCCCACATCTGATCTGTCATCTTCTTATAGTCATTAACCGCAACTTGAAATTCTTTAAGAAAATTCGGATTTTTATAGGAAATAATCCCTACCCCTAAATACATAACCGCAACTTGAAGGAGAAAAAACAGAACAAAGCCAACAACAAAAGCCAAAAGATAAAAGTTTCCCCTTCCAATTTTCCTTATTATTCTTTCACTCATAATTTTCCCCCTCAAGGTTTATTAGCCTAATAATAACACAATTTCGCTCCTTCTTCAAGGCGAATTTTTTTCATTTTCTTTAATTATCCTTACCGAATCCGGCTATCTCTTTTTTTATTAAAGCGATAAACTCAGCTATAAAAACTGTATTAGTTTCAGTACTTCCATATTTTCTATAAGTCAAAAGCTGCTCATTTACTTCTTTATCCCCGACAACAAGTTGGTAAGGGATTTTTAAGGTTTGAGCTTCACGAATTTTATAACCAAGTTTTTCCTCGCGGTCATCAATTTCAACCCGTAAGCCTTCCTTAAAAAGCAGTTCTTTAACTTTTTTTACATAATCCAAATGAAAATCATTCTTCACAGGAATTAGTTTAATCTGAACCGGTGCCAACCAAGTCGGAAAAGCACCACCGTAATGTTCGGTGATAATACCGATGAATCTTTCCAAAGAGCCGAAAATTGCTCTATGGAGCATTACTGGTCGTTGTTTTTCGCCATGTTCATCAATATAAGTCAAATCAAAGCGTTCCGGTAAATTCATATCAAGTTGAATTGTTCCACATTGCCAGATGCGGTTCATAGAATCACGCAATTTGAAATCAAGTTTCGGGCCATAAAATGCTCCGTCGCCGGGATTGAGTTTAAACTCTTTTCCGGCCTTCCTGCATGCATTCGCAAGCGCCTTTTCTGATTTGTCCCAAATTTCAACTGTACCGATATAGTTTTCCTCAGGGCGAGTTGAAAGCTCAATTTGATAACTCAGGTCAAAAGTGGAATAAATCTCATCAAACAATCTGATTAATTCCGCAACTTCACTTTCAATCATATCCTCGGTTAAAAAGACATGAGCATCATCTTGAGTAAAATAACGGACACGGAAAAGTCCGTTTAAAGCGCCACTCGCTTCATGGCGATGGACCATTCCGAGCTCACCGAGCCGAAGCGGAAAGTCTCGATAGGAATGCAGTTTGCTCCGGTAGACCAAAATTCCCCCCGGACAATTCATTGGCTTTATTGCAAATTCGTATTTATCAATTTCTGAAGTATACATATTGTCTTTGTAATTTTCCCAGTGTCCGGAAATTTGCCATAAATCCTTATTCAACATAATCGGAGTTTGAATTAGTTGGTATCCTTCGCGGGTATGAATTTTAAACCAATATTCTTCCAAGGTCCGTCTTAACACCCAACCATTCGGTAACCAGAAAGGAAAGCCGGGACCATATTCACTAATCATAAAGAGACCAAGTTCGCGCCCAAGTTTCCGATGGTCGCGTTCTGCTCTTTCTTTTAAGATTTCCAAATGTTGCTGCAATTCCGCATCGCTAAAAAAACAGATACCATAGATTCTTTGTAATTGTTCATTATCCGATTTTCCACGCCAATAAGCGCCGCTGACGCTTAAAAGTTTAAAATGCTTCAACATTTTCGTGCTCAAAACATGGGGTCCGCGACAAAGATCAATAAAATCTCCGTGTTTATAAATAGTAATTACCGCACCGTCTTCTAATTCATTGATTATTTCTTGTTTGTATTTATCATTTTCAAAAATAACCAAAGCTTGTTCTTTAGTTACTTCACGCCGTTCAAATTTTAAAGCTTGAGTTGCAATCGCAGCCATTTCCGCTTCAATCTTAGGAAGATCTTCTTCAGTAAATTTTATGCCAGCACCTGGATTTATATCATAATAAAATCCTTCCTCAATCGCCGGTCCGACACCGAATGCGGAAGCGGGATATAATTTCTTTACTGCACTTGCCAGTAAATGACTGCAAGAATGGTTTAATACCGAAAAGGCTTCCGGAGCATCTTTGGTAACAAGCTCGAGACTGGCATCGCCTCCAAGCGGCCGTGTCAAATCATAATCTTCACCGTTTATTTTTGCAAAAACAGCCTTCTTTGCAAGCGAAGGGGAAATGGACTGCGCAATTTCCAGCGCACTAATTCCCTGTTGATATTCTTTTGAACTTCCGTCAATAAAAGTTATCTTCATTTTTCTTCCTCCTTTAAATAAAAATAAAAAATGCATCCCTGAACACAAGGACGCATATAACGTGGTACCACCTTATTTTCAAAATCAAAATGATCTTGACACTCAAATTCCTTAACGCGGAAAACGGAAACATCTTTCGAGTTCAACTCCATGGTAGTAATTGCCGGGGCTTAACAAGCAGCTCTCACCATCCTGCCCTCGCTTTAAATAAACTAATCCTGCAATCGTGTCCACTTCATAGTTTTTTCATTTTCTAATATTATATAACAAACTTAATTTATGGTCAACTTTTTTGTGTATAATCTACTTCAGTTCGGTAATTTTTATCGTTTAATTTTACTTCGCTCATAAGAAAGCGCAAACGCTCGCAAATCCGGGCGCTTTTAATTAAATCAATTTGATCTCGTGTTTCACTGAAATGATTTTGTAGTTCCAGAATGCTCAAATTCGAAGTCATGCAAACAGGAAGATTTTCATGAAGACGATATTGGAGAATCGGTCCTAAAACCTCATCTCTGATAAATGCGGAGTTGCTTTCGGCTCCGACATCATCAAGCATTAATACTTCACTATTTTTTAGATCTCTGATAATCTTTTCTAATTCTCCGGTCGAGATCGAGCTTTTCATAAATCTGACCAAATCCGGATAATAAGCAACGAAGACCTTAACTCCTACCTTAGACAGATTCTTCGCAAGAGTCATCATTAAAAAGGTTTTTCCGGTACCGAACGGGCCATGGAAAAAAATACCTTTTGTAAATCTTCCTTTTTTATATTCATTTACAAAATCGGTAATCCTTTTTAAAGCAATGCTCCGATGTTTATTGATTACTAATTCTTGAGTCATAAATTCGTTGCTTTCGGGAAAATAGCGTAAATCGAGATATTCGTCGTAGTCTTGTTCAAATTTGGAACAAGGAACCGATTTTAATTCCACCCTTTTGTTCTGATAACTTAAAGCGGTGTGCATCCCGTTTCCATCAACATTGCATCTTTCAAAAGTGCAGTCTTTGGATAATTCATTATTTTCTTTTTGAATAATAAATTTTCCGAGATTGTCTAATATTTCTTCTTCGTTTAACTCATTTTTTTTACAGAACCCGCGAATCAGAGGATCCTCAAAAAGCATAGATATAAGTTGTTGATTATCACGATTCATACTTCTCTCCTAACTTAGTTTTCTAGCTTCCTCAAGAATTTTTTCGATTTCAGTATCCGATAATTGATCTTCTTTTTCCGAAAGCTGATCCAACTGCTTTTCATATTGGTTGTACCATTCCGGCAGTTTTGTTTTTGACTGTTTCTTGCTATATGTTTTCTTGGTAGTAGTCGGTGCTTTGTTTAAATAAGCTAAAACATCCATCGGTGTTTTCAAGCCTGCTCGGGCCCAGGTATTGGCGATTTTTTCAAAATAATTATATCCCGGTAATGTGCCCTCTTTTTCATTATGGACAAATAAAATCATAATATAAATAATGCTTGGAGGAAAACCAGTGTTTTTAGTTAAATCTTCGATTAACTTCAGTTCACTTACTGCAGGTTTGATATCGCCATTTATTTGTCTCAACAATTGTTCCGGAGTAAGGCTTTCAAGTGCTTGAATAAAACGGTATTGGGTTTCATCAGTTACGCTATTGATAAATACATCCGCTTCTTTCGTTACAAAGCTGGGAGCAGTTTTTTTATTTTTCTTTTGATAATAACTGCGGGCGTTTTTCGAAATGTCTTCGTATTTCAAATCTTTATCAATGGTAATCGTCTTTAATATCACGTCCATCATTTCTTCTTCATTCAGTTGATAGTTGTAGCTTATATTCAGAATATTTTGTTTAAACTCTTCATCATCAAGGAGCTTCTGGTCGATAAAACCGGTATCAAATCCCATCTTAAAAAACAAGTAATCAAAATCAGAATTTTTAACTTGAACCTGATTGTTGCTTTTCACTTTAAAGAGTTGGGAAAAAAGATCTCCAATAGTTTTGTTTTCAACCTTATAGACCTCATCAAAGGTTTTAGTCTTTTCCTGGTATCCGCGAATTTGAGGGATTTTTACTTCCCCGCGCAGACGTTCGAACTCGACTTCACCGATTTGTGAAGATAGAAAAGAAGAAAGCAAAGTGTTTTCTAAAAATAAAATTCTCGGCAAAGGAGACAATAAGCGAAATAAATAACCTCGCTGTTCATGATAATAAGTCTTCAATAAAGCAACGGCTTCTAATTTACTAAAAGCTTTTTTTAATAAAGTAAAACCGCCCAAATTTAACAAATCAAGCAGCTTTTTAAAACTGTATTTTTCGTTTTCTTTCAATGTTGTGAGCGTAACATAAAGACTGAAACTATCAATGCCGATAATAGGCATATACATCTGCGAAAGCGAAAATATATCTTCGGCGCCGATGCTTTGTTTAGAAATTATTTTAAAAATATCATGAACATTTGCTTTCATTTCCTACTCCCTTTGTATTTTTATTTATATAAAGCTACTCCTTTAAACGGCAATCTTTTATCTAACATTTCATACAAACGCATAATAACCTTTCTCCCGGCTCCAAAAGGTAAAAACTTGTTTGTCGTTACTTTGAAATCGACAGCAGTCTCCGTAATTTTCGGGCTAATAATCGTCGCAATACAGGAATATGAGGACGTTTCAAAGAATATCTCATTATGCGTATCATTGATATCTCTGATTTTTGCTTTCTCTTCTTCGGCTAGTTTAATTACTTGTTCTTTGGCTGCTTCATTGCGACAACGATAGTACCGGGTTCTCAGTTCCGGCAAATAATGATTTTCACTGGTTTCAAAATCGTTTGTAAAATAATCACCAAATTTCATTCTCAATTCTCCTTAATATATTTTCTATCTGTTTGTAAGTATTTTCAAGATCGCCTTCATTGTTCACCAAGTAATCAGCTCTTTTTTTCTTTTCCTCAATATCCATTTGGGCAGCTATTTTTGCCAGCGCATATTCCTCATCAATGCGATCTCTTACCATCAATCTTTTTAACTGCGTTTCTTTACTCGTATAAACCACGATAATCTTAGCAAAAAGATGTTCTAATTTTGCCTCAAACAAGAGTGGAACATCAACAAAGAGCAGACCTTCTGCTTGCTTTGCTTTTTCCTCAATTTTCGCAATCACTCGCGGATGAATGATTCGATTTAATGTTTCACGGTCGCTTTTGTTTCGAAAAATTAATTCTCCTAACTTTTTACGATCAATTTTCCCATTACTTAATACCAATTCTCCGAAATAGGAAACAATCTCCTTAATAACTTCTTCATTTTTAAGTTCTTCTCCGGCAAGCAGGTCAGAATCCAATACCGGATAACCTGAGTTTGCTAGATATTTAGTTACCACTGATTTGCCTGTTCCGATTGAACCGGTAATTCCGATAATCATTTTCTTTCCTTTCCTGCTTTTATAAGCTGGCAATTTTCACAAAAATAAGTGCTGCGGCCGTTAATTCTAATTTTTGTGATTTTCTGCTTGCAATTAGGACAATGCTCTTTAGTATGGACAAGGAGTTCGTTTTGAAAACGACCGCTGATTTCATGGGAAGAAAAACTTTTGATGGTTGTTCCGCCCAAAGCTATCGCCTTCGTTAACACCTCTTTTGCATAATCCAAAAGGACCGAGACCTGTTCGAAAGAAAGTTGTTTTGTGCTAGTTTCGGGATGAATTTTCGCAAGATAACAAACCTCATCCACATAAATATTTCCAAGACCACTGATGATTGATTGGTCCAGCAAAGTCGATTTAATCGGCTTTGTAATTCTTTGGAAGCGTTCATAAACCTCTTTCGCTGATAATGACTTCTCAAAAGGGTCGAAACCGACTTTATTTAAAGGTGGTTTGTTTAATACACTTTTAATATCCTTCGTTCGAAATAGATTCATCGTACCAAATTTACGAACATCGTGGTATCTTAAACTAGTTCCATCGGTAAAGTTAAAGATAATATGTTCGTGTTTTGTAGCCGGTTCAGTTCTTTTCAAAAAGTATTTACCTTCCATCCGCAGATGAGAAACCAAAATCAGATCCGTTAGAATAAAGAGCAGGTATTTCCCTTTACGTTTTATGTCTAAAAAAGTTTGGTTCACTAAGGTATGGGCAAAATCTTCGGGATCAATATCTCTGATGATTTTATCATAAAGAATATCAACACTTTTGATGGTTTTACCGATGATATTTACTTTTAAATGGCGTCTCACTGTTTCAACTTCTGGTAATTCTGGCATAATTAAAACTTTTCATAATATACTTTTTCTGGTTCATAACGGTTAACAAAATGCAAAGCATCGGGATCTTTAGGATAGCCTAAGGTGATTGCGGAAAAAACTTCTAAATCTTCCGGGGTTCCTAAAGCATTGTTGACAAGACTGGTTCGCTCCGTATTCGGGTATAATCCCAACCAACAGTTACCGATTCCTAGTTCGGTAGCCTGTAAAAGGATGTTCATCGTTGCAACGCTTAAATCCTGTTGTACAAAGAGCGGGGCAGCAAGATTTTCTTTCTTAAAGAAGGTGAAAATTGCGACCGGAGCCTCCTTCAACAACCTTAAATTCGGAGCAACCTCCGAAAGACGATCTAATTCCTCGCGGTCTTGGATAACCAAGAAGCGCCAAGGTTTTTGATTTCTCGCGCTGGGCGCTTGCATTGCTGCTCGCAAAATCTTGTCTATTTTTTCCTTTTCGATCGGATCAGGAAGATAATTTCTGACACTTCTCCTTTTAAATATTACACTCATAAAATACCCCTTTCTATAATTATATTATAAAATAATTATTTTGCTTCCGCCCAATTTTTTCCGATTCCCACTTCAACTAACAACTTTACCTTCAGAGGAAATGCGGATTCCATTTCTTCTTTTACTAAATCTTTAAGGATATTCACTTCTTCTTTTGGGCAATCAAAAACTAATTCGTCATGCACTTGTGCAATCAACAAAGCTTTCAAACCTGCTTTATTAATCCTCCGCTTAATATTAACCATTGCAATTTTAATAATATCAGAGGCGCTTCCTTGCATCGGTGCATTCATGGCTGTTCTTTCCCCGAAATTACTTAAATTTTTATTAGGATTATTTATTTCTGGAATATAACGACGCCGGTTTAATACTGTTTTGGTATAGCCATCTTCTTTTGCACGGGCAACCGTTTCATCTAAAAAGCGTTTGACTTCGCGATAAGTATCAAAGTATTTATTGATATAGATATTTGCTTCTAAAGGACTGATGCCAAGAGATTCGCTCAACCCCCATGCGCTCATACCATAGATAATTCCGAAATTAATGGCTTTCGCCGTATGTCGCATTTCTTTGGTCACAGTTTCCGGATCAACTTCATAGATTAAGCTGGCGGTTTGTTTATGGAAATCAACAGCCTGATTGAAAGCTTCTATCATTTTTGCATCGCCGGAAAGATGCGCTAAAATTCTTAGTTCAATTTGCGAATAATCGGCAGTTATAATATATCCGTCTGAAAAGCGGGAGATAAAGATTTCTCTGATCATTTGCCCTTCTTCGGTACGAACTGGTATGTTTTGAATATTCGGTTCGACAGATGATAATCTTCCCGTTTGGGTCAAAGCCTGTTTATATAAAGGATGAAGATATGATTTTTCATCAACAGCATCCTTCAAGCCATTTACATAGGTTGTGACTAATTTGTTATAGCCCCGGTAATCGAGAACCAACCTCGCAATTTTATAATCTGCTGCCAGTTTTTCCAAAACATCAACACTTGTAGAAAAACCGGTTTTGGTCCGTTTGCCGTGGGGAAGATGTAATTTATCAAAAAGAATTTCTCCCAACTGTTTCGGAGAATTGATATTAAACTCCTCTCCAGCAATTTGATAGATTTCAGCAGCAATAGCATCCGCTTTTGCGCTTAACTCCGCACCGATATTTTCTAAATGTTTAAGATTAACGGGTAAACCGTTTAATTCCATTTCCGCAAGAACTTCACTAAGCTCCTGTTCTATTTCATATAAAGATAACAAATCTTGTTCTTTTAAAGTATCCCAGATTCCATTTTCTAATTCTTTAATGATTTCACATTTTTGAACGCTATATTTCGCATAAACATCCAAAGTCGGGATCGCCATTTTTTTATTAGCGCCATAGATATTTTCATAATAGGGTAAATCATTGGTTGAGAAATTATCGGCAGCAATCTTGATATCATCGGAGCCGAAAGCGGGGTTTAGTAAATAAGCAGCAAGCATTAAGTCAAAACTTACCCCTTTAAGCTCAAGTCCATGTCTTTTAAGAACTAAACATAATTTTTTATAATCGAATGTTTTCTTGAGATACTGGGGTTCTTTCAAATATGCTTTCAACTCCTGGTTCGAAAGCACCGCTTCTTTTGTAAAGAAAAATCTCTTTGTTTCGGTAATTAAACTAAGACCTAAAAACTCACCGCGGAAATAGTTCTCGCCAAATACTTCTACCACCAAATAAGCATCTTCATTCAAACCCAGTTTAGAGTCGCCCTTGATAATATCTGGTTTAATAAAAGGTTGCTTTGATTTCTTTTGAGGAAGGCGCTTCAGAAAAGAATTGAATTCCATTTCCTGAAAGAAGCTTACTAATTCCTGATAATCATACTCTTCAACTTTGAAATCTTCCGGTGTAACATCAATATCAATGTCACATTTTAAAGTCGCTAAATATTTGCATTTTAAACCTATTTCTTGATTTTCTTTAATCAATTGGCCGGTTTTACCAGTTATTTTATCCGCATTCGCAATCATATCTTCAAGCGTCGGATATTCATTTAATAGTTTTAGAGCAGTTTTTTCACCAATGCCTTTGATGCCAGGAAGATTATCGGAAGCATCGCCGACAAGACCTTTGAAATCTACCGTTTGTTCGGGATGAAATCCCGCTTTTTCATAAAAGTTTTCTTTATTGTATTCGTCTAATTCACCGACACCTTTTTTGGTAAGATAGACAGATATTTTATCATTAACGAGTTGAAGCAAGTCTTTGTCACCGGTGATAATCCTAATCTCATCAAAATCATTATACATTTTATTAGCAACACAGGCAATCAAATCATCGGCTTCATAATCTAAACTTTCATCGCGATAAATCTTCATTATATCGAGATATTTCTTAATATAAGGTATTTGGACTCTCAATTCCTCAGGAAGTTCTTTTCTTTTTGCTTTATATTCTGTAAATTCCTGGTGGCGAAAAGTCTGTTTGCCGGCATCAAAAGCAACAAAAGCATAATCTAGATCTTCCATCAGAGAAATAAACATGTTACAGAAGCCGTAAAGAGCGTTTGTATATAGGCCGTTCTTGGTTTGCATGAAAATGCCACGATAAGCAGTCGCATAATAAGAACGGAACATCAGCGAATTACCATCAATTAATGTAATTGTTTTTTTGTTTGCCATAAATTCACCTAATCTCTTTTATTAATTTTACCACAAATTCCAAAAAAAAGACATAGTAATTAATAATTATGCCGATAATATCATTATGAGGAAAAAGTATCGTTTTTTTCTGATTTCAATATTAATCACAATTGTTTTGTTAACCGTTTCGCTTGTAAAGGAAAAGCAAAGACAAAAGCAAATTGAAGAGCTTTCCCGTTATCTTAATGAGGAAGAAATCGCTTTTGCAATCACAAATAATATTATGTTTTCAGATTTGCAGGATTTTTTGGAATATGATAATTTCATTATTTTTTATTATCGTTCTTACCAAAGGTTAAAAGAAGATTATAGTCTTACACCCCTGGAAGCAATCAATCTTTTCCACAATCCTAACTACTACTCCTTCTATAAAAACCCAAAACCGGCTCTCTTTCTTGAAACACCGCTTGTGCTTGTTAATAAATGCTATTACCTGGAAAAGGATTTCGTTCCGGAAGGACTTGTTTTAATCGATGATTATAAACTCCCTCATTATGATCGACCAGGCGATGAGATTCGCTTAAAAAAGATTGTCTTGGAGAAATTAAAATTAATGTTTGAAGAAGCAAAGAGTAATGATCACTCTTTTGTAGTTTATTCCGGATACAGAAATTATCAAAAACAAGAATATCTCTATTATGAGGTTTATGGCGAAAATGATGCTCTCAGTGCCAGACCCGGTTTTTCTGAACATCAAACGGGTTATGCCGTCGATATCTCAACAGCAACTGCCGGACTGACCCGCCATTTTGAAAAAACTGCTGCTTTTAAATGGCTTAAAGAAAATGCTTATCGATTCGGTTTCATTTTAAGATTTCCAAAGGGAAAAGAACATCTGACAGGATATGAATATGAGCCTTGGCATTTTCGTTATGTCGGAATTCATGCTACAGAAATTCACCTAAAAGAGATAACTTTAGAAGAATATATTCTTGCCAATTTTGAATTATAAAAGCACTCATTTACACATTCATCATAGAATAATTATAGAGGAGGGAGATTATGAATTATCAACAAGGTCCTTATATGAACCCATATGAAAACAATGAAAGAGTAGTGCCATTTTTGACGGGCGTGGCTTTGGGTACAGCATTTCCTAACCGTTATTTTTATCCAAATCCTTATTTCTATCCTTTTCCTTTTTATCCATCATTCCCATTCCGAAGATTCCCAAGACGCCGTCGTCGTTTCTTTTATTAAAAAGAGAGTGCGCTCTCTTTTTTATTTATCCAAATAATGGTATAATAATCTCGAGGTGAGATGATGAAGAAGGTTTTATTGACCAAATACGGTGAAGGACTTGATGTAAATGAGGTACTACCCGAATATCCCCGACCTCAGTTCGCAAGAGATTCTTATCTAAACCTAAACGGCTATTGGAACTATAAAATTACCACTAAACCCGATCCTCCGAAAACTTATGATGGGAGGGTTCTTGTTCCTTTTCCGGTTGAATCCCCTCTTTCCGGAGTCGGAAGGCGTCTTAATGATGAGTATATTATTTATCACCGCGTTTTTAGCTTACCTGAAAATTTTAATCGCGGACGAATTATTCTCAATTTTGGTGCGGTCGATCAAATAGCATCAGTCTATTTAAATAACAAAAAAGTCGGCTTCCACCGCGGTGGTTACTTTCCTTTTTCAATTGACATTACGCCCTATCTTCAAGTAACCAACGAATTGGCAGTCATTGTAAGTGATCCCACCGATACTTCATACTATGCATACGGAAAACAAAGTTTAAATCCGAAAGCAATTTGGTACACGCCGATTACCGGAATCTGGCAAACGGTTTGGCTGGAAAGCGTTCCGGAAAATCATATAAAGAATCTTAAAATTACTCCTGATTTTGATTTGAGAGAAGTTGAAATTACCTTAGATGTTGAAGGTCCTTGTTTAGGGCTTATTAGTATCTTTAAGGAAGATAAACTAATCTTAGAGGAAAAGATTACAAGTCAGAATTTAAAAATTAAAATAGAAGATTTTATTCCTTGGACTCCTGAAAAACCGCAACTCTATAATTTAAATATAACTGTCGGACCTGATAAAGTTTCAAGTTATTTTGCCTTTCGAAAATTTTCTATCGGAGAGGGTCCTTACGGTAAATGCCTTCACTTAAACAATAAACCTTATTTTATGAACGGGGTCCTTGACCAAGGTTATTACAGTGATGGTTTATATACCCCTGCTTCAGATCAAGCTTTTGTTGATGATATTTTAATGATGAAAGAACTCGGATTCAACACGCTTCGAAAGCATATCAAAATTGAACCGCTACGTTTTTATTATCATTGTGACCGACTCGGAATGATTGTTTGGCAGGATTTAGTAAACGGCGGAAAATATTGTTTCTGGAAGATGACAGCCCTTCCGACAATTGGTTTTCAAAAACTCACCGATACCAAAAATTTGCGTTGTTTCGGTAGAGATACTCCTGAATCGCAAGCTGTCTTTAGGGAAGAATTAAAAAGAACAATTGAACTGCTTTACAATACACCATCAATTGCTCTTTGGACAATTTTCAATGAAGGTTGGGGCCAATTCAACAGTATCGAAAATTATAATTATCTGAAAAGTTTGGATTCGACGAGAATAATAGATTCCGCAAGCGGTTGGTTTGACCAAGGAGGTCCCGACTTAGCAAGCAAACATATTTATTTTCGAAAACTGCGTTTCAAGAAAGACAAAAGGCCTTTAGTCTTAAGTGAATTCGGCGGTTATTCTTGCTATATCAAGAACCATTCCTATTCCAATAAAGATTTTGGTTATAAAAAGTTTTCATCCCTTGAGAAATTTGAAAAAGGATTTATCTCACTTTATGAAAATCAGGTTATACCGGGTCTTAAACGGGGCCTTGCTGCAGCCATCTACACACAACTTTCCGATGTAGAAACGGAAACAAACGGCATCCTTACTTATGACAGAAAAGTATGTAAATTAAATCCCACTAGAATTAAAGAATTAAATCAAAACCTTAAATTTTAAAAAAGTTAGAAATTTTCTAACTTTTTCCTTCGTAAAATTCTTTGGAAAGTATCGAAACTTTTTTGTATACAAAATAAGTTACAAGATTAACCATTGTTGATAAAAGCAGATTAAAAGGTATTACCGCATAAATAATATAATATGCCATAAAATTTTCTTTGTTGATGCCTTTGATTACTTTTTCAATAAGCCCAAAGACAGTATCAAAACCATACAACTTAATAAAGAAAGGCATTATTATTAAATAATTAGCTAAAACTGCAACTATAATCCAAGAGACTGTACTGATGAGGAGGGCGAATGCTCCTCCTTTTTTTGTACGATTGTATTTATAGAATAAGCTTGAACCAAGTACGGCTCCGATTCCGATTAAGACATCCGCAAGTTCACCAACACCCATTGTTGAAGTAAAAGGGAGTTTAAGCAGTCCTCGAAGCACAACAATCGTAACTCCGCTCAAAGGCCCTAAAACCAAACCGCCAATCAGGGCGGGAAGGTTGGAAAATTGTATATCTAAAAAGGAAGGAAATAACATCGGTAACGGAAATTTCAAATGATACAGCACCGTCGATAAAGCGGTGAAGATGGCAATTAAAACGAGCTTCCTAATTTTTTGACTTCTACTGTTATTCATATTATCACCTCAAGAAAAAAATGCTCGCGAAAAATCCCACGAGCATAATGAAAAAACATATCTTCTTCCATCTAGACTGTAACTATCGGTATTGGAATTTCACCAATTCATGCCTAACGGCTCGCGGACTATACCGCCGGTCGGGAATTTCACCCAGCCCTGAAGATTTTTCAATAATATTATACATCTATTTGTAAGGCTTGTCAAACTATTGTGCAAATAAAACCTTTTCGCTTTTAAATAATTTAATTAAAATAAAGATTAAAAGCACAATAGTAACCAATGACGAACCAATTACTAAGAGATAATTAATTACATTAAAATCTGAAGAAAGCAAATCTTTAATAATCATCACAAAATTATAAATCGGGATTAAATACATATGCTGACCGGTTTTACTTGCACCGCTAAACATAGTCATCATCGGTAAAATCATTACCGCTAGAAATACTGGCATTGCATATGCGGTGGCTTCTTTTATAGTTTTTGCTATCGTAGAAGTAACAAGTAACAAACTAGAAGCCAATGTCGCAAGCATTATTAAGACACCTAAAAGCAACAAAAAGTCAACCGCCCCATAACTGATACCGCCCGGTACCTCTAACAAATTTTTTATAAAAGGAAGCGCAGCTACAACGCCGATAAACGATGAGCAAGCCGAAAGAATGGTTAATAAAGTAGTAGAAATAATCTTTCCGATAATAATCTGATTCCGTGGTATCGGGAGAACCAACAGCTTGGGAAGTGTTCCTCTTTCTTTTTCTCCGGCAATCGCATCAGAACTGAGGCCGATTGCGCTGCTAAAGATAAAGGAAAGAATCAGAACGGGAAGGACCATTGCTAACATAGTTCCCACAACCTTTTCTTCCGGAGTTATTTCTTCCATATCAACAGAAAAAATAATAGGATCAATTTCTTTTTCAATTAAATAATTGTTTTTTTGTATTTCTAATATTGTTTGAATTTTTCCACTGGCAATACCGGAATTAATGTTTGATTCATCGAAATATACTATTACATTCGGTTTTTCATTTTGAGCAATCTTAGCATCAAAACCTTCATCAAAGACAACAACAGCTTCAATTTCACCTTCCAAAATCTTTGCTTTCAAATCTTCTAAATTTTCGACCTTTTCTTCAAAAAAAGAAATTTTACCGAAATCTTTAAGTTCCTTCGCTAACTCAGCAGCTCCTTCAAAACTTTCCGCAACATTAATTACATAAACTTTGCTTTCATGTTCGATGGCTTTTTGCTTCGTTGCATCAAAAGATTGTCCCATCATAAAATAAATAATGAAGATAATAAAACCCGGAAGAATCAACGTCGATATCAATGAGCGCGGGAACTTAAAAATCTTATCCAAATCTTTTTTAATTATGCTTTTAATATTTTTCATAATTCACCTCATTGAAAACCTTAAAGAATACATCCTCAACATCCATTCCGGGATGATTTTCTAAGACATTTTTCACTGTATCGGTAAGAACCAACTTTCCATCCAAAATAATTCCGACGCGATCGCAAAGCTTTTCAACAAGATTCATAATATGGGTGCTGATGATAATGCTTTTGCCTTGGTCTCGTAATTCCAACAAAAAGTCGGTTACGGTTTTAGCCGTTATTACATCAAGACCATTCGTTGGTTCATCAAAAATAATGACATTCGGATCATTAACCAAAGAAATAACAATCGAAGCTTTCTGACTCATACCGCTTGAAAGCTCGCCAATTTTTACTTCCGCAAACTTATCAATTCCAAATTTTTCAAAAAGATATTTTTTTCTTTGTGCTGCAATTTCGGGAGCAATCCCGTAAAAACTTGAAAAATAATCAAACAAATAATTTGGGGTGAACATTTTTTCCATTTTCAATTCATTAGTTAAAAAAGCAATGTTTTTCTTAATGTTTACCGGATCATTAATATCTATTCCTTCAACAAATATTTCACCTGCATCAGGTTTTATCAAGGTAGCGATACAACGCAAGGTTGTGGTTTTTCCGGCTCCGTTCGGACCGAGCAAACCAAAAATTTCGCCGCGATAAGTGGTAAAGGAAACATCATCAACCGCAACTTTTAAAGGATTATCGGTTTCATTGATTTTTCTTTGTTTCTTTGATAACTGGAATGTCTTCCGCAAATTTCTAATTACTATTGATTCCTTCATAGCCCTTTCCTTTCTTTTTATAAATAAAATAATATAATAATTAAGCTAAATTTTCAAGAAAAATTTATTATTTCCTTAAAATATTGCCTCAAAACCATAATTATTGTATAATATCTAAAAAGTGAGAAGAGAATTATGACAAAAGTTGCGATTGAAAAATGCCTTGAATATGAAAAGGAATTAGTTAAAGAAAAAATCGAAACCTGCCTTTCTGCTATCGGCGACCTTGCCTCTTTCTTAAAACCAAATGGTAGAGTTTTTGTAAAACTGAATTGTGTCGGCGGGTTTTCGCCTGATTTAGGAATCACTACCCATCCTGTCTTTTTAGAAGCAATCATTGAGATTTTAAAACAATATACCTCCGATATTATTGTCGGTGATAATCCCGCTACAAAAGATTTAGTTTCAACCCTAAAAAGATGTAAATTATACGATGTCATTACAAAAAATAATTTGAAGATTCTAAAAGGCGATGACCTGATTACAATTAAAAACTCCAAACCAAAACTCTATTCGAGTTTTGAAGTTTCACGGGAAATGATTGAAGTCGATCTTTTGGTTAATCTTCCAAAACTTAAAACTCATTCTCTCACTTACATGTCGATTGCGGAAAAGAACCTTTTCGGAATGATCTACGGCCTCAGCAAAGCAGGATGGCATGTCAAGGCAAACAATCCGCTCCAGTTCGGAGAAGCCTTAAATGACCTTTACGGTGCTATTCTGGAGGCATACCAAGATAAAAAGATGCTTCATATTTGTGATGGAATCATTGGCTTAGAAGGCGAGGGGCCAGGTACCGCAGGTATAACAAAAAAAGCCGGAGCGATCCTGGCTTCAAGCGATGCGGTGAGTCTCGACAGAGTAGCTGCCGAAGTGTGTAAACTCGATCCCGATAAAATCTTTGTAACAAAGATTGCGGATGAAAGGAATTATGGGGAAGGCAACCTTGAAAGAATTGAAATCGTTGGTAAAAGTTTAGTTGCTTTTGCGGATTTGAGATTCCAAGAGCCAGTCAACCAAACCAGCACTTTTGGTTTAAAACTTTTAAAATATGATTTTCTCCGTAATCTCCTGTTAGAACATCCGTTAATCGAAAAAGATCTTTGTATTAAATGCGGCGAATGCGTGAAAATATGTCCGCCGAAGACGCTGAAGATTAAAAAGGGAGAGTTCCCGTATTTGAAAGCAAAAGAATGTATCCGTTGTTGGTGTTGTGCGGAAGTTTGTCCTCAGAACGCAATTCAAAAAACAAAAAGACCCTTAATCGGCAGAATTGCCTTAAAGAACAGAAATTAAAAGCAGGCTCAATTTAGAGCCTGCTTAATTATTAAAAAGCAAAAAACAACTTTTGCTTTTTATCTCCGCCTTCGGTTCGGATAATAAACCGGATAAACAATATATGTATAAGGAAGATAACGAGGATAATTATATTGTCCCAAGTTGTATTGGTAAACCTTATCCTGCGGTTTGGTTGCGGTTTTAATTGTTGGCTTATCCGCGGAAACTTTTTTCTCCTCGTCTTTTTTTATTTCGATAGTCTTTATCGGTTCAACCTTCTCTTGATCGATTTCATATTCGCTGCCCCCTGCTTCAGGAAAGGGCACGTCTTCAGTCGCATCTAGATGCTCGTCGTTTAATTTTGGATAATAATCCTCTACAAAAGGCTCCATTTCGCTGACTTCTTCTTCAATCGCCTCTGTAATCGGAGGAATTTTTAGTTTTGTACCGGGAATCAACCGGTCCCAAACGCGAATATGTCTGTTTTCTTCTAAAAGCTCATCTTTCGTAAGATTGTATAAAAAAAGGATGTCCTCAACGGTTTCGCCGGTTCTGACAATATGGAATTTCAAGTTAATCACCTGTTATATATTTATGAAAGACTTTTCTTTCTTATAACAAAAATCGTATTTTAATACGATTTTAGTGTGGACGTATAAAATTCTCATTAATTTCATTTTCAAAATTGTCATCGATAGGTTCATAACTTTCCATCTGTGTGAAAACAGTAACCATCATTTTTGTTTCACCGATGACTTCAGCAACAACTTCAAAAACAATTTCTACTTCAATATCGGAGTTAACCAATTTCGCATTTGTACATGTCGGTTGCTGGATGATTCTAACGATTACATCCTGAGAATTATCATTCACTTCTTTTACAATCTGTCTGGTATTAACAGTTTGCGAATATCCGACAACCTTCTTTGCAATATCGGTTTTAGTATTGTCATCATAAGAATACCAAATATTGATTTCGAAATTTCCGATCATTTCCACACGATTATTATCAGTCAAAGCTGCTTCAAATTCATGATTGATAACCCAAACGCCGAGTATGCTGAAAGCATCATACCTAGGTTCGACATTTTCTTTAATGCGAATAAGCTTCTTACCCTTGCCGACTATTGCTTTAGTTACAATTTCACGGATTTCATTCATTCATATCCCTCCTCAGTAACAATATATTCACCCATAAGATATATTGCTACTAGGTAATAATCTAATTTATTTTATGAATGGTTTTCGACAATTATGCCCCGCAAATGCCAGGTATAAGCTTTCTCGATTTTCACATCGACTATCTTACCGACTAAACTCTGGTCGCCTTCAAAATTAACAAGCTTATTATGTTCGGTATATCCGCTCAAAAGTTCTGGATTCTTTTGGCTCGGGCCTTCAACCAAAACTTTTACAGTTTCTCCCTCAAAGCGTTGATTGCCGCGCAGATAACCTTCGTTGATTAATTTATTCAAACGATGCAGTCTTTCTTTTTTAATTTTCGAATCTAAATCATCTTGATATTTTGCTGCGGGAGTCCCCTCGCGAGGTGAAAAAATAAAGGTAAATGCTCCTTCAAAATCAACCTTCTGAACCAAGTCTAAGGTTTCTTCGAAATCCTCATCAGTCTCACCGGGAAAACCGACAATTATATCAGTTGTAATGGAAATACCCGGAACCAAGTCCTTTAATTTCGCAACCTTTTCCAAGTATTCTTCCTTGGTATATTTGCGATTCATTTTTTTTAGAATCCGGTTGCTTCCCGATTGAACTGGAAGATGCAAATGGGGCATTAGATTTCCCCCTTTCGCAAGCGCCTGAATGGTTGCATCATCAAGATCACGTGGATGGGAGGTAGTAAATCTGATTCGTGGAATCGGAATTTCCCAAAGGTCATTCAACAAATCAGCAAATGTATAATTGATGTTTAAATCTTTCCCATAAGCATTGACATTTTGTCCAAGCAAAGTAACTTCCTGATAACCTTCCTTCGCAAGCTCCCGTACTTCTTCAATTATATCTGCGAAACTTCGAGAACGTTCTTTGCCGCGGGTATAAGGAACAATGCAATAGGTGCAAAACTCATCGCATCCATACATAATATTAACCCAGGCTTTACGTTCATGAGCGCGTTTTGTTGGAATTCCTTCAACAATCTTACCTTCTTCAGAAAAAACTTCGACTACTTTTTCTTTATTTAGATAGGCATCATATAAATATTCACCAAGTTTATGAATATTGTGAGTTCCGAAGACCAAATCAATATAAGGATACTTCTCCTTAATTATATTAAAGACTCTTTCTTCCTGTGGCATACATCCGCAGATTCCAAGCAATAAATCGGGATTGTGTTTTTTGTAGCTCTTGACTCTCCCAAGTTCCCCGAAAACTCTGCTTTCAGCATTTTCCCTGATTGCGCAAGTATTGAATAGAATTAGATCAGCTTCTTCTTCCTGAGTAGTCTCGCTAAACCCTAAGTTTTCAAGAATACCGGCAATCTTTTCACTATCGGCTTCGTTGCCTTGACAACCATAGGTTTTTATCAAATACTTCTTATTTTTCACAAGTCCGATTAAATTTTCCGGAAATTCAAAACGAATTGTTTCGATATCTTTTTTTATTCTTTTGCGTGCTTCTCTTAAAGATGGCGCAAAATATCTATCATAATTTTTTTCCATATTTCTCACCCTTATAGTATACTATTATACCAATTTTTCGCTTAATTTGCAATAAATATTTCCGCTCACATCTTATTTCTTGAACAGGTTTAGAAAAAATGTTAAAATGGAAAAGGTGAAATTATGAAACATTATTTTGAACATTATTATCGGAAATATCCGCAAAGTACAATTCAAGATTATTTAAAATACTTAAAACAAATGTGTCACGGACCAAATCACTTTTTTCGTAACGAAGATGAACCTATAAAAAGGTTAATTGCAGAGGTTGAAAACCAAAAGAAAGGACCAAGCAACGAAGATCTGTATGAATATGTGGGATCCAATTATCTTAGGATAAACTTACGTCCCTATCAGAAACTGGATTTGGATTTAGAAAAGCTAAATTCCGCATTCGTTTTTTCAGCAACAATACAAAAAGTAAGCATAGATATTGATACTGCTTTAATTAAATTAGAAAATTTTTTAGTAAGAATTTTTCCTGAAGCAGAAGTGAAAGCAGAAATCAGCAAATATAAAACTGATAATTATCCGGCCTTAAGCCATAGCAAAATCTATCATCAAACTTACAAGCCTGCCTATCGATTAATTCAAAGTAAATTTATTGATAACGAATTGAGATTGTTGCAGATTCAAAACTTCCTTAAACGTTTTCCGAAAAAAGAATTGACGGTTATCGCAATTGACGGCGCTTCTAGCTCGGGAAAAACAACACTATCTAATGAACTAAAAAAAAGAGAGGATATCACCTTAATTCATGTTGATGATTTCTTTGATGAAAGCAATGAAGAGGTCGGTATCAATTCTGCAAGAATCAAAGAAGAAATTCTTCTCAACTTGTGTCCCGGAAAACCTCTAATCTATCAGAAGTATGATTGTACAAAAAAAGAGTTTATTGAAGAAAGGATTCAAAAGGTAAAAAATATAGTGGTTCTTGAGGGGGTTTATTCCGCAAACCCCGTACTTAGAGATTTTTTGGATGCGTTTATCTTTTTTGATATCTCCAAAGAAGAACAAATCTTAAGACTTGAAAAACGTTCCAAAAAGCTTCTTCCTCGTTTCTTATCGGAATGGCTTCCCCGAGAAAGAAGGTATTTTCAAAAAGAAAATGTTTATACAAATGCTGATTTGATTGTATAAATATATGCAAATAAAAACTTGCCATTGAATTAAAAATCTGGCAAGTTTTTTATTTATTGTAAATCTTTAAACAATTCATCTCCCACTAAAAACTCCAAGATTTTTTCCGTTGGGATTGCTCCTCCGTTTACAAATTCCTCTTCTGAATCCTTAGCACTTGGAAACCCCCAGGTATTAAGTCCAACAATTTCGCCATCTTTATTAATCAGCATCCCGCCGCTGCTTCCTTGTTTAATGATTGCATTATGGAAGATAATCTCATAATCAACTTGCTCTGCTTTTTTGTATTCCAAAATTTTGCCTGCGGTAATAATATTTTGTTGACCGGAAGGACTGCCAACTGAAAAAACAATATCGCCTACTTCGGTATTTGTGTCGGAAAAAGAAGCGGTATGGTATTTTTCTTTTGAATTAAACCAAAGAACGGCAAGATCTGCTCCTTCCGACACCATATAGAGATTTCCTCGATAGACATTTCCGTTGATATCTTCAATCGTATAGCGATGTTGGTAATGATCATCAAGTCTAACCACATGCTTGTTTGTAAGAACATAATAATCACCACCAGATTGATAAAAGACGGCGCCGCTTCCGGAACCTTTATATGGCCCCGGTGTTTCAAATATCAAAAAATCATCATATGTTTCCGTAGTGATTTTTACATTTGCGGATAAAATGACCGTACTGATGTGATTGAGCGTCTCAATATCAATCTGGTCGTTAGTAAATAGATTCTGAAAACCACATCCGGAAAGAAGAGATGTAAAAAGTATTAGAATAAAAAGCAAATATTTTTTCATAATTATCGCCAACTATTTTCGTAAATCCTTTGAAAATACTCGTCATCTGTTATTGCATAACAATCAATATCCTTAATTGTTCCGTCATAGTTAAGATAACCTTTTCTTTTCAAACCTTCATAGGTAAGACCTATCTTTTCACAAACCCTTCGTGATTGAATATTGCTTGGAAATGTCATACATTCGATTCTTTTCAAAAGCAATTTTTCAAATCCCCAAGAAATGACCTTTTTTGATGCTTCGACGGCTATCCCTCTGCCCCAATATTCGGGGTTAATGGTATAACCTAGTTCCGCTTTATGATTTCGAACATAGGAATGCAACTCAATCGTCCCGATCATTTTATTGTTTTCTCGCCAAATGATTGAAAAAACTCCTAATTGACCGTATTTCTTTTTTCCTTGGAAGAGTCTGATGACAGCTTTGGTTTCGCTTAAAGAAACATGTGGTTGCCAACCAGCATTCGGACCGACCATCGGTAACCTGGCATATTCATACATATCAGAAGCATCATATTCTTCTATTTCCCTGAGCAATATTCTCTCTGTAATAAGTACCGGCAACTTTTCCATAATATTACATCCTTTCTTTATATTATATATAAATAAAAATTAAGTTGCAACAAAAAAAACATCGTTGCCGATGTTTTTCTTCCGAATTTATTTCCGATGTTCTACAATAAGTTTAATAGCGGTCCTTTCCTCACCATCGATAAGAATGTCACTGAATGCAGGAATGCAAATCAAATCCTTACCGGTGGGAGCCACATATCCCCTGGCAATAGCAATAGACTTAATAGCCTGATTCAAGGCGCCGGCACCGATCGCTTGGATCTCAACAGCCTGTGATGTTTTAAAGGCATTTGCAAGAGCGCCTGCAACTGAGTTTGGTTTTGACTTTGATGAAACTTTTAATACATCCATATTTCTCCTCCTATTATTGGGTCATAAAATTATATTCAGAATTATCTGAATTTATGCCTTGTCAGGAGTTATTCTATCACATTGATAATGTCGATATTTGCCGCTTTTTTTGAATTTTCATCAATCTCAACCAAAATTGCACTAAATTGAGTTTGTCCGGTGTTTTGGGGAGAGAATCTTTGCATTCCGTCATTCAAATAACGGTCAATGATGATTTCTTTCTTGACACCGATGACACCTTCTAAAGCTCCGGTCATCCCCACATCAGTAATATAAGCAGTCCCCTTTTCAAGTATGCGCGCATCATTGGTTTGAACATGTGTATGGGTTCCAAAAATTACCTGTATTTTCCCGTCAAAAGCATAAGCAAAGGCGATTTTTTCGCTTGTCGCTTCACCGTGAAAATCACAGATATATATATCGCTCTTCACATTATCCAAAACTTCCTGAGCTGCCTTAAAGGGATCATAATTGTCTTGATTCATAAAGACCTTACCTATAACTTGTAATACGGTAATTTTTAATCCTTTAAGGTTATTTGTCGTATAACCTTTTCCGGGCGAGCCTGCAGGAAAATTATAGGGTCTGACGATATTATTAACATCATCTATAATATTAAAAAGGGCTTTGTTATGGTAGGCATGATTGCCGAGGGTAATGACATCAACACCTTGATCCATATACCAGCGATAATGATTCTCATTCATACCGCGTCCATGGGAAGTGTTTTCGCCGTTTACTATAATGAAATCAATTTTTTCTTTTTCTTTGATTTTTTTAACGTTTTTCTCAAAACTTGTCCGCCCAAGTTTCGAGAAAACATCTCCAACAATTAATATTTTCATAATTACTCCATCAATTTATAGATTATACCATAATAAAAATACTTATACAAATAAAAATGTTAATTTTTCTTTCTACATTTCCTTTAATAAATTGATGATTTCTTTTCCTATCCAATTATGTTATAATAATTTCGACAAAACATAACCCCATATTCGTTTTATTGACGAAGGGGTAATCTTTTTTCTAGGGGATTACTATGAAAGAAAATTACTTGCTTCAGCGTGCGCTAGAATCTAATAACGAAAATAAGATCGAGCATGCTTTTGAAACCATATATAATAAATATTCAGGACTTCTGCTCTACATTTCCCTCACTATTGTAAAGCGCCGGGAAATTGCGGAAGAAATTGTCAATGATACGTTTTTGAAGTTCTTCAATAATATCAGAAAAATTGATTATACGAAGAACATAAAGTATTGGTTGGTAAGAACAGCAAGAAACGCATCTTTTGATTATTTGAAGTTGAAAAATAATCAAGTTGAGCTTGCCAATGATATTATTATGAGCACATGTGATGATCGAAAAAACATTGATTATCATGATTTTGTTGCTAAATTTAAAACTTTTTTAAGTGAAGAAGAGGTAAATATCGTTGTTCTCCGATTAATATACAAGTGTACTTTTAAAGAGATAGCACAAGAAAAGAACGTATCAGTAAATGTTATTTCCGGAAAATACAGGCGGAGTCTTGAAAAAATCAAAAAACATTATAAAGGGGAATGGTTATGAGGGTAAGTCTAGCAAAGTTTAAAGAGGATTTTAACGAAGCTTTTGATAATAATCTTAGTTATGAACAAATCAAAGACAAGGTTATTATAACTAAAAATTTTAGCAGAAGCAGATTTTTGACACAAAGATTTAAGTTTGTAGCCATCTTTTTTCTAATTGCATTGCTGGGAGGTGTTTTCTTGATGGTAGCAACAAACAAAGTAATTTATCGGGACAATGAAGACGTAATAGTAAACTTTTTTAATGTAGAAGAAGTAGTCGGTTGGGCAGATAATGTTTTTATTGCACAAGTAGAGCAAAAAATGTATACCAAGCAATATGACGGAACCGGTCAGCATATGCCCTATACTTATTATTCTCTCACAAATATTAACTATTTTAAAGGTGAAGGAGATAATACCGGTAAACTCTTATTTTATGGCGGTTATGACTTTCTGAATAACTTAATAGTGTTCTCCGATAATGACACTCTGCCAGAAGCAGGAGAATATTATATTTTTATAGTCAGAAAAGTAACTCCTTCAAATAGCAATTTGCGTGCTGAACCTAATTCGTTTTATGTACAAAGCAAAGGACAAATGCTTTTGTTGAACGGATATATTCCGGATAGACCAATTCAAGAACAATCCAAAGCAAATCAAAAAATAGTAAAACCCTATTTACAAGCACTTGAAAAATGATATATTAATTTTATGGGAGGTTAAGTTTGAGAAAATTAAAAATAAATAAAATTTTTACATTTATCTTTTTTATTGCTTTTAGCTTATTAAGTTCTACAATTACCCTTAATGCGCTAGATAATACTGAGCGGACAAGCTATTTGCAGCCTGATTATTTTAGTGATTTAGAAAATACTGAAGATTTAATTGGTTTATTTGATTATTGTTTTGAGGGTATGCTTTTCAAGCTTGAAGGAGTATCCCAATATAACGGAAACGGCACTGATATTCCTTATACTTTCTACAGAGTGAAAGTTACAAAAAAAGTTAAAGGGATAGTTGATAATCAAGTAATCATTAAATTTTACGGTGGTTACAATGAAGAAGGAGAATTGATTCTTCCTGAAAATGCAACAATGCCAGAAATCGGAGAGATTTATACATTCTATTGTAATCGCACAAAACTGAATTATAAAGATGATCAAAGAACGATTGACGGAAGTTATATAATTAGCAGCCCAGAATGTATTGTAAAGGGGCATTACCAAGAAAAAAATGAAGTTCCTGCTGAAAATGAAACAATAAACATTGATAAGCCGATGATTCCAAAAACTTTTTTCTATCGGGATGAACTTGAGTTTAGTATTCTAAGTTTTAGCGATCCTTTTCTAGAAGCATCAATCATTTCACTAAATACAACATACAAGTTTAAACTTTACGGTGATAACCCTAGATATTTTAAAATTAAACGCGATACTTTAGATTATCTAGCATTTTATTCTACAGGAGATTTCGATGTAAAAGTGTCTGTCTATGATGAGTACTTAACTTTAGTAGGGACTAACGATGATGTCAACACCTCGAGAGGATATTTATATACATCTGGTTACAATTTTTTCTTTCATTTTTATGCTGATAAAAACAGCACATATTATTTTAAAGTCAGCACTTATAATCCCAATGCAAGCGACTCTACAACTATTAAATGTGTAGTTGATAATTATTATGAATCTGATTATTCAAAATTAATAAACAGCAAACATGCTGTCAAAAATGAATCAATTTATTATGATAACCAGACAAGTTATTCTTACTATATTTCAATGAGTGCTGCGGAATGGAATAAGCTTAACACGATTCAACTTCGCCATTATAGCACCAATACAAGAAAAGATGTAACCATTTATACCTATAACGATCCTGATACTACTACTCTCGCTTATACCAACAAACATTGGTTATTCGGATGGCGAGTTTATTACAATGACTATTATTTTAGCACCATGAAAGCGTCCGAAAGATTCAAAACCATAATGCATGAGTTTGGTCATTTATTAGGTTTTGATGAATTCAATGGTCCAGGTTACGGCGAATCAAACAATAATGTTATGGTTCAAGGAATGAGAGGACTTTATAATTTAGGTCCAGCAGATATTGCAGTTTACAGGCAAAGATGGGGGTAATATAAAGAGGTGTTTTCACCTCTTTTTTTGATATGCTTTTCAAAAAAGAACATCAAATCTTTTCGTTGGTATTTATCTTGGAAAAATATTACTATCGTTATGCTAGAATATACATTTAATTTTGCTTGATGGATATATTTCTGATGCAAACAGTCAAATATTGATAAAGACTGAATTGTGATTAATCTTAAAAATAGAAATTTAAATGAGAATTTTGATTTATTCAGAAAAATTATGGAAAATAAGAAAATATTTGTTTTTGTAAGAAAATGTTTTAAAAATACTTCCATGTTGCATATATAGACAAAAAGAGGCTGTAACCTCTTGAGTAGGTAAACAGCCTTTTTTATTTCGCAACTTCATGTACCCGGGTTTCTCTAATAACAGTAACTTTAATTGTTCCGGGATAATTAAGATTATTTTCAATTTTCAAACGTATATCGCGCGCTAATTTGTGAGCTTCAACATCATTGATTTCTTCCGGTTTCACAAGTATTCTAATTTCGCGACCGGCTTGAAGAGCATAGGATTTTTCCACGCCTTTAAATTCATTACAAATTTCTTCAAGCTTAGTTAATCGTTTGATGTAATTTTCTAAGGATTCGCTGCGCGCACCTGGTCTTGCTGCTGACATAGTATCGGCAGCTGCAACCAATTGTGAGATAATAGTTGTCGATTCGCGATCGCCATGGTGTGAACCAATAGCGTCAATTACGGTTGGATGTTCATGAAATCTCTGAGCAAGTTCTAAACCGATATCAACATGACTTCCTTCCATTTCCGAATCGGCAGCTTTTCCGATATCATGCAACAAACCCGCTCTTCTGGCGAGGTTTTCGTTCGCACCAATTTCGGCAGCCAATTTTCCAGCTAAAAATGCAACTTCCATGGAATGAGCTAAAGCGTTTTGTCCATAACTTGTACGATATTTCAATCTTCCAATTAATTTAACTAGTTCAGGATGAACTTTTCCAATGCCGGTTTCAAAGACAGCTCTATCTCCGGCTTCTCTTAATTCTGTATCAATTTCTTTCTTATATTTGTTAACCAACTCTTCGATTCGTGACGGCTGAATTCTTCCGTCAGCGACCAAGGTTTCCAAGGTTCTTCGGGCAATCTCTCTTCTGATTGGATCAAAACAAGACAGTACGACTGCCTCGGGCGTATCGTCAATAATAATATCAACACCGGTTGTGGCTTCGATCGTTCTTATATTTCTTCCTTCTCGACCGATTATTCGGCCCTTCATTTCGTCATTAGGTAAGGGGACGACCGAAACTGTTTTTTCAGCAATAACATCACCTGCGTATTGTTGAATCGCATTTGCCAGTAGACTTTGGGCTTTGCGTACAGATTCGGTTTTTGCTTTTTCTTCCGCTTCCTTAATTATGGCAGCGATTTCCAAAGACATTTCCTCTTCCACATGTTCTAGAATGATTTTTCTGGCTTCATCAATGGTCAAACCAGAAACTTGAAGTAATTTTTGAGTTTGCTCTTCTATTAATGCATCCACTTTGCTATATTGTTCTTCTAGTTCTATTTTACGTTCATCTAATGCCTGTTCTTTCTTGCTTAACAATTCTTCACGTTTATCTAAATTAGCACTTCTATAATCTAAACGCTCTTCGCGTTGAGATAATTTTTGTTCTAATTCATTAACAGCACGTCGTCTTTCTTTAACTTCACGTTCTACTTCTTGTTTTAAAGTCCGGAGTTCTTTCTCGTTTTCTTGTTTTAAACGAAAAATCTCCTGTTTGGTTTCTACCAAACTGTTTTTTCTGTTTTCTTCAGCAAGTTTTTTTGCATCTTCTATCAATTTTGAAGCACTTTTACCTGCCTTTTGATAGTTCTTATTGAAAAAATAATAACCAAGTCCAAATCCTAATAATATAAGCAATATGGATGCAATAACATAAATTGCAATTTGATCGAAACCGGCCAATATCAATAGGTCGATTTCTTGCATTTTGTTCTTGCACCTCCAGTAAAATATTGGAATAAAGTTTAGTCTACTAAAATATTATACTATAAAAATTTTTCATAGTCAATTAAAAGATAATTATTTAGTGACAAGATTGCTTTAATCCGTTTATACATTAAAACCAAAAATAATCTTCTCAGAAGCAAGATTTTCTTGTCTGATTTTAACGATTAGCACTTAAAAAAATGTAAAAAAAGACCGAAAAAATTCGGCCTTAAATGCTTTTGTTTTTATATATTTCTCTGACTTTTGTTTCGATTTCCTTGCTAAGGTTGGGGTTGTTTTTTAAGTACTCTTTTACATTTTCCCGACCTTGGCCAAGCTTCTCATCATTGTATGAAAACCAAGAACCGCTTTTATTAATTATATCATTCGCAACAGCAAGGTCTAATAATTCGCCTTCCCGAGAAATTCCTTTTCCGTAAATCAAATCAACTTCAACGGCTTTAAAGGGAGGGGCTACTTTATTCTTTACCACCCGTACCCGGGTAAGGTTGCCGATAATCTCGGTGCCTTTCTTAACAGCATCTATTCTTCTGATGTCAAGGCGAATCGTCGAATAAAATTTCAATGCCCTTCCGCCGGATGTTGTCTCGGGAGATCCGAAAAGAACTCCGACCTTTTCTCTGATTTGGTTTATAAAGATGGCAATTGAATTTGTTTTTGAAATCGCTCCGCTTAACTTACGCATAGCCTGCGACATCAAGCGAGCTTGCATTCCGATATGTGAATCCCCCATATCGCCGTCAATTTCAACCTTCGGAACCAAAGCAGCAACCGAGTCTATGACAATGACATCAATAGCATTACTGCGAATTAAATGTTCCGCAATTTCCAAGGCTTGCTCACCTGTATCAGGTTGAGAGATAATCAGATTATTGACATCGACGCCGAGATTCTTTGCATAGTTGGGATCCAAAGCATGTTCGGCATCAATAAAGGCCGCATAACCGCCGGCTTTTTGAGCTTCCGCAATCGCCAGCAAAGCAAAAGTAGTCTTACCGCTACTTTCAGGACCATATATTTCTATTATCCTTCCTTTTGGATAACCGCCGACACCTAAAGCCATGTCTAGAGAAATTGATCCTGAAGAGATGACTTCCATATCCCCCAAAGATTTTTCCCCTAACTTCATTATTGAGCCTTTTCCAAATTGCTTTTCAATTTGTTTAAAAGCATCCTCTAAAGCTTTCATTTTTTCTTCAGCCATTTTTACTCCTTATTTACTTCTTAAAATTATTTCTTTATTTTTTACAAAGTAATCAATTCCGGATACTAAAGTGAGCACACCCGCTAAGCTAATCATCACTAAGCCTGCAATTTCACCAGCCAAATCTCCTAAGAGCGTAAACGGATACTTATTAACCAAAAGAAGAATTATTGTTAACATTTGCGTTACGGTTTTGGCTTTTCCGAGTTTACTAGCTGCAATTACAAGTTTGTTGTCAAGAGCAAGCAACCTGATTCCGGTAACCATAAACTCCCTGGCTAAAATAATAGTAATTACAAACCCTAGATTAAAACCAAAAGCTTGGAACCTTCCTCTTTCCAACAAATAGATTAGTGCTGTTAAAACTAAGAGCTTATCAGCAAGGGGATCCATAAACTTTCCGAAATCGGTTATTAAATTATGCTTTCTGGCAAGATAACCATCAAGAAAATCAGTAAAGGATGCCAGAGCAAAAATTATCAAGATTAATAAATTTTCTAATGTGATTTTTGAGCCTACAGGCCCAAAAACAATTTTTTCCGAAAAAATCGGAATTAAAGAAACAATGATTATAAGCGGAATCGCAAAAATACGCGCAATAGTCAGCTTATTAGGCAAATTCATAATTATACTCCATTAACTATACTATATCATAATTATACTATAAAACACTTTGTTAGTAAACTACTATAATTTTTTTTCAAAATGTTTTAAAATTGCATCTGCTGCTATTATACCGCTTACCCAAGCAAAGTGTAAATTATAACCACCGCATTCTCCGTCAACATCTAAAACCTCACCGATAATAAATAAGTCTTTGTTTAACTTTGAAGAAAAATCATAATTTATCTCATTGATATTAATACCACCAAGGGTTATTTGCGCATTTGAAAAACTATATTTTCCGACAACTTCATACTCTAAGTTATGAATTAGCTTTGCAACATCAAAAAGGTTTTGATGCTTAGATCTCTTTAGGATTTCATAAACTAACATTTTTGGAAAAATTCCGAGCAAAACATTCTCCAGATCTTTATCTTTAGTTAGTTCCTTTAAAATAGGAAGAATCTCAGTGTTTGGAAACAAATCCAAACTGATGATACTTTCAGGTTGAGCATAACGAGAGAGATTTAGAGACAAAACCCCCGATAATCCTTGTTCTTTAAAGAGCATTTCTCCTTCTTCTTCATGAAGGATTTTATCGTTATGGATTACTCGGGCTTTACATTTAATTTTAATTCCCCGCAAACTGCTTAGATTTTCTTTTGTTTTTAGCGGAACCAAACCGGGTTCCAAAGCAGTTTTTGTATGGTTTAGCTTTTTTAACAATTCATAACCATTTGTTTTTTCTTGAGCAAGCGAACCTGTAGCAACAATAACAAAATCAGATTCAAAAATATCGTTTTCTGTTTTTACAACAAATCCGTCCGTTATAAAAATTTCTTTCACTTCCTGATTGCATCTAACATCAATCTGATATTTATTTAAAGCTTGCAGAAAAACTTCTAAAACTGTGGTTGCATATTCGCTGTAAGGATAAAGTCGTTTAAAAGAATCGGCTCTTAGAATTAAACCTAGTTTTTGGAAAAAGTCTACTAAATCATTTACTGAAAACTTCCGTAAACAAGAACTTAAAAACTGAGGTTGATTATAATGATCCGAGCTCATATTTAGATTACTGATATTACATCTTCCATTCCCAGTTTTTAATATTTTCTTACCAATCCGAGGATTTTGTTCTAGAAGCAAAACCTTTAAATCAGGGTTTTCCATTTTTAATCTGAGGGCAGAAATGATGCCTGATGCTCCGCCTCCAACAATGATTATATTTCTTTTCATATCAATCTCCGTTATCTAAATTACATTTATTTTAACATAAGCCTTTTTTCTTTGCAATTAAAAATGGTGCTAAGCACCATTCAGCCTGATGACAAAGTGCCTTTGCAAAACATTTAAACAAGGCACTTTTATTTTCGTCCCACATTAGTATTAAAAATACGCATAAATCGTTATAATACAAGGTTATATCATATGAAAA
>DUTX01000109.1 GCA_012841865.1 Acholeplasmataceae bacterium
AAGATAAAAAGGATCAAAGTTAAACCAATATAAATTCCGTAAAGAATCCGTGCGGTAAATCTAACCCGTGAGACCAACTTTCCTACTTGTGGACCTGGAGATTCAGCTTTGATAATATACATTGACCGAGCATCGGTGCTGGGAAGAATCGCCAGGGCGAAAACTAAAATCCCCATTCCACCGATCCATTGAGTAAGACTTCTCCAAAAGACCAAACTTGTGCTCATTTCTTCTACATTATTTAAGATACTGCTTCCGGTGGTTGTAAAGCCAGAAACAGTTTCAAAAAAAGCATCAAAGAAATAAGGTATTTCTTTACTGATAATGAAAGGCAAACTTCCGAAAAGCGATAATAGCAACCAAGATAAAGCAGTAATTATGAAGCCTTCACGAATGTATATTTGTTTATTAAGAGGCTTTTTTGCCTTTAGGAGAAAACTTAAAATCGTAAGTAAAATAATCGGAATCAAATAAGCAAGGTAGATATTTTCTTTATTTGCGAAGGAAATTATTAAAGGCAATAATAGCAATAAAGCTAGGAAACGAAGAATATTTCCGATGAAATTTGAAATCATACGATAGTTCATAATTTACCCAAATATTTCCTCGAAATGTTTTATAATTCTTCCTGCGCAAATAACAATGACATTATCTCCTGCTTGGATGTAATCTTCGCCTGTGGGAATAATTATCTGCTCGTTTCTTTTGATACAAGCAATAATCGTGTTTTCTTTCAACTTTAAATTTTTCAGTTTTACATTCGTATATTTGCTTTCCTTTTCAATATGAAATTCTACTGCTTCCACTTTATCATTAACAAATTTATATAAGTTTTCGACTTTGTTATTCGTATTTGCAAGCGAACGAACATAACGAAGAATATTATATGCAGTAAACGATTTGGGTGAAATAATTGTTTCTAGACCGATGCTTTCTAAGATTTCCGGATAAGCGAAATGGTTAATTTTTGTAATTACTTTCGGAACATTTAATTTTTTTGAAAGCAAAGAGATGACGATGTTTTCTTCATCCAAACCGGTTAGCGTAACAACGGCATCCATTTTTTGAATACCCTCTTCAAAAAGCAAGGTTTGGTTGCTGCCGTTTCCGACGATTATGGTAGCATCAGGAAAGGCTGCGCTTAAATCATGAGCACGCATTTCATCAACTTCAATAATTTTTACTTCTGCCTTTGCTTCTAATAATTGTTTTGTAAGATAATAAGAAATCTTACTGCCGCCGATGATCATTATATTTTTGGAGCGTGCTTTATAAATTCCGATTTTTTTAAAAAATTGTACAATCTCGGCTTTTCCCGCAATGACGTAGAGTTTGTCCTCCGCTTTTACAACAAAATTTCCGGTCGGAATAATTACATCTTGATTCCTTTCGACCGCACATATTAGGAATTTAGTTTTAAGTTCCTGACGTAAAGTTGCTAGGTCTTTATCAACCAAGACAGAATCTGAGCTGACTTTCATTTCTACAATTTCAATTCTGTCTTTAGAAAAGGTTTCGATTGTGGTTGCGGAAGGAAACCTCAGTATCTTGGAAATTTCATAAGCGGCTTCGAGTTCGGGATTGAGGATTAAATCAATTCCGAATTCTTTGCTCATAAAATCGATTTGTTCTGAGTAGTCGGGCGTTCTTACGCGAGCGATAGCGGAGGGAACACCTAATGTTTTCCCAACCAAACAACAAAGAATATTTTGTTCATCGTTTGCTGTTGTAGCAATCAAAACATCAGCCTTATCAACTTGAGCTTCAATTTGAATAGCACGGCTGGCACCATTACCGACTACCCCATTTACATCATAATTATTAATAGTTTCGTTGACAACTTTTAAATTATTGTCAATGATTGTTATGTCATGACCTTCTTCAACTAAGAATCTAATAATGGTCGTTCCAACTTTTCCCGCACCGACTAGAACTATTTTCATATTAGCCTAAAATATTATTCGAAATTCGGATAATATTTTCTCCTTTCTTGTATAATATAATATAACTATATTTTATTACTATTTTCTGGATTTATCAACAGATATATTTTGCTCTTATCGTTAGGTTGTGATATAATATTTTAACGTAACAATCCTGAAGGTGATATTTTGAAAGTAAAAAACGTAGAAATAAAAAATCCAATTGTGCTCGCGCCATTAGCCGGATATACAAACAGAACCTTTCGAGGGATTGTAAAAGAGTTTGGGGTTGGTTTGGTTTATTCGGAAATGATCAGTGCTCACGGGATTATATATGATAATAAAAAAACGATTGAACTAACAGAAGTAAATCCAAAAGAGCACCCGCTCGCAATGCAAATTTTTGGGGGAGAGGTTGAGTTATTAACAAAAGCGGCTCAATATATTGATAAATATACAGATGCCGACATTATCGACCTTAATATGGGCTGTCCGGTGCGTAAGGTCTTAAAAGCGGAGTCGGGCAGTAAGCTTTTGACTGATCCTGAGAAAATTTACCGGATTGTTTCTGCGGTTGTACAAAATGTGGAAAAACCTGTCAGCGTAAAAATTAGAGCCGGATGGGATCATTCTAGTATTAATGCTGATGTGGTTGCGGAAGCGATCGAAAAGGCAGGTGCATCGCTGATTTGCATTCATGGGCGCACAAAGTCGGATTTATATCGTGGAAAAGTTAATCTTGATTATATCAAGATGGTAAAAGCTGCAGTAAACATTCCTGTTATCGGAAACGGCGATATCAGATCGATTGAAGATGCGGAAAAGATGTTTGCCTATACCGGTGTCGATATGATAATGATTGGAAGGGGCGCTCTTGGAAATCCTTGGTTATTGCGTGATTTAGTTTGTTGGTATGAAGGAAAGAAAATACCGGCTCCGCCTACAGCTCGTGAAAAACTTGCGCTTTGTAAAAGGCATCTGGATTTATTGGTTGAAGAAAAAGGCGAAAGAACAGCAGTTTTGGAAATGCGAAGTATGGCTGCTTGGTATGTTAAAGGGATTGAAAGAACTCGAGAGTTTAAACAAAAACTTAATGATGTCAAGACAAAAACTGAACTTCATCAGCTTATCGATGAATTAGAAAGGGAGAGATGTTAAAGTTTTTGATCTTCATAGCGATATTTTGTATGATTTGTATCGCTTTAAAATTCAGGGTGTTAATAGACGTTTTGAAAATTATCATGTTCCGCAGTTTTTGAATTCGCCGGTGCGGGGCGGCCTTTGGACGCTTTTTTCTCCGGCTGAATTTAATTTAAAGAAAGCTTTAAAAATTGCGCTTTCAGAAGTTAAGCTGGATTTAATTCCTGGGTTTAAAATTATCCTTGGTCTTGAAGGGTTGAGAAATTTACAGTTTGAATATTTAGATGCAATTTACGAACTTGGTATCAGGCATGCGATGCTAACCTGGAATGAAGAAAATATCTATGCGACCGGAATTAAAGGTGATCCAAAGCGAGGAATAACACCGCTTGGTAAAAAACTTCTTTCCAAAATGGAAGAACTGGATATGATTATTGACCTTGCACATTTAAACGAGAAAAGCTTTTTTGAGGTTTTAGAATATACCAATAAAAACATTATATTTTCACACGGCAATTTGAAAGAATTGTGTCTGCATCCACGGAATCTCAGTTTGGAGCAGTTAAAAAGATTGAAGGAAGCCGATGGTTTGCTTGGTTTGACTTTAGTCAGGTATTTTATTTCAATAAACCCAAAAGAGCAGAATTTGGATTTTTTCTTAAATCATCTTGAACGATCAGTGGAAATCATGGGTGTGGATAATGTTGCTTTTGGATTTGATTTTATGGATTATCTCTCCGATGAAAACGAAAATATAGATGAGATATCGGATCAAACCCATTTGAGATTACTGTTTGAAGGGATGAAGAAAAGAGGATTTACTGAGTTTGAAATCCAGAAAATCTCTTATGATAATGTTTATCAAAAATTTAAAAATAAAATGATTTGTCAGGAGGAAGTATGAAAATCATTAAAGTTAAGGATTATGAAGAATTAAGTAAAATGGCAGCGGATTTTGTTAGGAATCTGCTAGAAAAAAAACCTGATGCCTGTTTGGGACTTGCTACCGGAAGCACGCCGCTCGGGATGTATCAGAATTTAATTGAAATGTATCAAAAGGGAGAAGTATCGTTTAAGGATGTGAGGACATATAATCTTGATGAATATTGTGGTCTTGAAAAAACGCATCCCCAATCTTATTTTACTTATATGCATGAAATGTTTTTTAATCATATCGATATTTCTGAAAATAATATTAATCTTCCCGAGGGAGATACCGCTAATCACGAAGAAGCTTGTAATAGCTATAATGAATTGTTATATAATGATGAAATCGATCTGCAGATTTTAGGAATCGGTGGAAACGGCCATATCGGTTTTAATGAACCAGGAACAGCCTTTACCCAAGAAACCTTTGTTGTGAAGCTTGCGGAAAAAACAAGATTAGATAATCAACGCTTCTTTAATTCGCTTGCAGAGGTTCCGGAGTTTGCGATTACGATGGGAATTAAGAATATTCTTCAAGCAAAAGAGATTTTGTTGCTGGCCTCTGGAAAAGGAAAAGCCGAAGCAATCAAAAAATTAGTTTCAGGTGAAGTTTCTGTTGATTTTCCGGCTTCGGCCTTAAAGGAACACGCAAACGTAACAGTGATTATCGACGAAGAAGCTGCATCGCTTTTGTAATTTATAATTTGTAGTCATAAAATAATAAATAAGGAATATAATAATAGTTGGAGTTGTAATACTTTACCAAAAATAAAAAATCATTTTCCTTGCAAAGATTTTAATATTAGTGTATTATAAAGAATTGTAACCTTATGGGAATTTGTTTTGAAGATGTAATTGCTAGACCCATATTGTTACTATCTTTATAATACTATTAAGCAGGATTAACAAAAAATACCAGCTAAAAATGGCTAATACTTGTTGAAAAAACTTTTGAAATTTGTTATAATATAATAGCAGCAACAAAGAAAGCTGATGCTTGAACTGTTGACTCTGGATAAAGGATTGTGACAAATGGAGAATCTTGTTCGGAAGTTGTTTAGCGGAACTGAATATCTTTCACATAGGCTAGAAAGCGAAGAATTAATTTTGGAGCTGGGAGCCGTGCAAGGAGAATCAATGTGCCCACATTGTGATGAAAAATCAAACAAGGTACATTCACGCTATCAAAGAAAGTTTTCTGATTTACCGATTAAGGGACATCCGACAAAGGTGATTTTGAATTGTAGAAAGTTTTTCTGCACTAATCCAAGTTGTGAGCATAAGACGTTTACGGAAAATTTTGATTTTATTAAACCGATGGAACTGAAGACCGAAAGGTTGATTACGGAAATTTTAAGAGTTTCTGCGAATAATAGTTCGAGAAAAGCAAAAGCAATTCTTGAAGAAGAAGGAATCAAAATTTCGAAAGCGACGATTTGCAATTTAAAAAATAAAATTAATTGAAAAAACATTTGACAATCTCTTGCAGTTATAGTATAATACTAAAGGTTGCTTTGAAAACGGCTAATGTCGAAAGAGATCGAAGCGACTTTTAAAATCTCTAAACAAGGTCTTTGAAAACTGAATAGAACAGGCGGAGCGGGAATAAACTTTTATTTGAGAGTTTGATCCTGGCTCAGGATGAACGCTGGCGGCATGCCTAATACATGCAAGTCGAACGGGAAAGTTTACTTTCCAGTGGCGAACGGGTGAGTAATACGTAGATAACTTATCCTTAAGTCGGGGATAACAGTTGGAAACGACTGCTAATACCGGATAAGATATGCAACCGCATGGAAGTATATTTAAAGGCGCGATTGCGCCGCTTAGGGCGAGGTTTACGTCGCATTAGCTAGTTGGTGGGATAAAAGCCTACCAAGGCAGTGATGCGTAGCTGTGCTGAGAGGCAGAACAGCCACACTGGGACTGAGACACGGCCCAGACTCCTACGGGAGGCAGCAGTAGGGAATTTTCGGCAATGGGGGCAACCCTGACCGAGCAATGCCGCGTG
>DUTX01000110.1 GCA_012841865.1 Acholeplasmataceae bacterium
AAGCACCGACTGCACAAGCACCGGCATCAATTGCGGTAGCGGAAAGATAAAGATTCTGACAAACATGGCCGGCATCAAGAAAGAGATAACGAATTCCCCGTTCACCATAACGCCACCTGGTTCGGTAGGAATCGGCAACCCAGAGGAAAGTAGCTGCTGCTGTTTTCAAAAACTCCTGTCCCAAACATGCTTTTACAATCTCATCCTGGATGTCTTCGGTAACCTCCAAAGCCTGCAATTTATGTTTGGTCGCGATATAACGATATAATCCCGGCTCAAACCCTTCTACATTATTAAGTAAGATAAATGTTTCTAATGGGTGTCTCGCGCCGGCGGAAGGAACGGTTCTTAAAGTTAAATCAATAAACCCGGCCGCTGTCTCCTGAATGATTCTTTTCTTAACTCCTTGGGTTGACCAAAGAAGAAAAGAAAGCTCTTTTCGTGAGAGAGGCTCATCGGAATATTCCCGGTAGCTTTTCCGTTTTGTTAGGATTTCTGTTAAATTGCGTTCCGGAATCGCGATATCATTAGGATTGTCAAGATCAAGCAAAGGATTCTCGTTTTCAGGAATTTCGATCGGTGGTTGGGGTACTCCTTTTGCCTGATCGGACTCATCAAGAAATTTGTATTGCGTCAACCTCATAAAATCGTTTCCGATATTGTTTTTCATTGTTCACTCCTTATCTTAGCTCATCATTTATATTATAACATTAAATTGGTAAAAAATGCAAATAAGGCGAGCACGGAAAATATTTTTTTATAAATTATGGTATAATAAAAGCGGTGAGATTATGTGTGGACGTTTTACAATCGCTGTTAATAAAGAAGAAGTAAAAGAATATCTTTATCATCAATTCGGAATTGAAGATTTCCAAATCGACTATTTTTTACCTCGTTATAATATCGCGCCCGGAGAAAAAATTATTGCTATTATCGGCGACGGTAAAGGTTACCGGGCCGGACTGATGAAATGGGGTTTTATTCCCCATTTTCAAAAATCTGAAAAAAGCGCTTATAAAATGATTAATGCGAGAGCAGAAAGCATTGTTGAAAAGCCGTCCTTTAAAAACGCCTTTTTAAAGCGGCGCTGCCTTCTTTTAACGGACGGATACTTTGAATGGCAGAAAGATGGAAAGCTTAAAAGACCGCACCGGATAACCTTAAAGGACCAAAAACTCTTTACCTTTGCGGGAATCTGGAATAACTTTACTTTTGAAGACGGACAAAAATATGCTACTTGTGCAATCATTACCGCGGCTAGCGGAAGGGAAATGAGAAAAATTCATGATCGTATTCCCGTTATTATTAATCCTGAGGAAAAAGCAACTTGGCTCAATCCCGCTTTAAACGATCCGCTGAAATTATCCGAATTAATAAAGCCCCTCCCTGATGAATTGTTTTTTACCTATCAGGTCTCTTCAATCGTAAACAATCCAAGAAATGATAATGAAGAATGCATCAAACCGATTGCAGTTAAATAGATTAAAAAGGTCCGCCAGATTCACTGGCGGTTTTTTTAACTTTCTTTTCTGTTTAAGATTTTTTTCTTTTTCTAATTTCAAATTCAAAATCATAAATTTTTTCTTTTTTTATTACTTCATATTTGAAAGCAGGAAAGTCCTTTCGAAGCGAAACTGAATTTAAACAATCAAAACCAAGTTTATGATATAAGCTGATAGCTGCTCCATTACGGGCTGCTACTTCAATATAGAAGATGTCGTATATGTGAAAAAACGTGTTTTCTTCTTTTTCTGGAAAAAGATTAATTATTAAAAAAAGACTAGGAAATCAAACCGAATTTTTTCGATTTTTTCCTAGTTTTTTATTGCTTTTTTTATGTCATTTTTAAGTAGGAAATTTTTGATTAAATCCTAGTTCTTAATCATTGCCCAAATCAAGATAATTGCTAATCCTATCCAAATACACATATATAAAGAATTTTGAGATATTACAGCCAACAAAGCCAATAAACCTAAACTTAATGTAAATATGCTTCCTAGAACGCTTTTTAAGTCGTTGAATT
>DUTX01000111.1 GCA_012841865.1 Acholeplasmataceae bacterium
ACCAAAGGTAAGTTCCTTTAGATTTGGTTGTATAATCGCCTTTATAACCAGCATTTTCAAGTAAAAACTTAACAGCTGGAGCACTGTAAGGAAGATTGGAGGTATAATCTTCAGTTTCTAATTGAATCAAAGTATTCATGTTTTTAACTTCTTGAACATCGGCGGAATATCTTGCTTTTTCAATATATCCCCCGAGTGTCGGAATCATAACCGCTGCCAAAACACCGATTATCGCAATAACAATAATTAGTTCAGTTAAGGTAAAACCCTTTTTTCTTTTAACCATTTTATTCTCCCTTCTTGTTTATTATTATACTCTATTGCCTTATTTTGCTTTTAAGGCATCAATATCCACTTTTGAATCTATGTTTATTTTTTGATAATTGCTAGGATAAAGATAAAATCTAAATTTACCTTCCCCAGCTACCAGAGCTAACTTCCTTGTCAATTCATCAAATCGCTCATCGTTTAAAGAAATTTCCAAATACTTCATTTCTGATTCGAGCTCGTTCTTATGGAAAGAAATAGTAGAGTAATTTTTTCCGCCACCGAAAAAAGCAATTCCCCCATGAACATAGGCCTCCCCGTTTCTATTTCTGATGATGTTGTCACCGACACTTACGATTTCAATCATCTTTGAGATATTAAATGCAGTTCCTAACAACCCACTTATTAAAGTCGAGGAATCTAATGAAGACACCTTTTTCCAATCATAAAACCTAACATCACCTTCTAAAGTTAAATGTGAGGCATAGGAAGTTGCTGCTAGGTTACGAATGTTAGGGAAAAAATCGTTTTTGTGAAGCATGGGACCCGAAAAATGTGTGTCGATGCCGATACAAAAGACTCCCGATTTCGAGAAAAATGTATCTTTTATTCTTGCATTAGAATCCGATAAAATTTCACCATTTTCATCAAGCGGAATTGGTTCTAAAACAAATTTTCCGTTTTCTGTGTAAGAACGAATAATCGAATTGGATCCGATTTTAAAGATAAACTCCCTAGCTGCTTCCAACAAGCATCCCGATATCAAGAGGTTTTCGTTTGAAAAGCTTCTAATGACAGTTCTTCCATTCGAAATAATAGAATCAATAATGGAAACATTGTCAGCATCAATAATCTCCAAAGTTGTTCCAACATAGTCAAGGTAAGTTAGGTCGGTTACATTATTGCTGTTTTTTAATTTGATATTTCTTACCGTCAGATTGCTTTCTGAAATCAAAAAACCGATATTATCCTGTCCATATACAATGGAACCGGATGCATTTAAGAATTCAAGCGGACCTCGGAATAAATCATCCTTTCCAAGAAGCGGTCTTCTATTACTACCAAGGTCACTCGGAAAACAAAGATCATGGAGGTTGATTGTAAAAGCGTTGCCGTAGACATCTTTTTTGAAATTGACTCCGACTTTCAGTTTCGGAACCTCTTTTCCGATATTGTGATAATATTGAACGTCATACTGCGTATCAATTTCCAGAAAATCGAAAACAATTTTTTCACCTTGCTGGTAACCGGCAATCTTTGTATTTGCTTTTTTTGGATTACTTAGTTTGCTATAATTACTACTGCTTTCCAAATTGGTTTGCATTACAACAACTTCGCCGGTAAGGGAAGAATTGGTACATTTCATCAAATCTTCATAAGAATATACATTAACTCCTTCTACAACATTAAAAACAAAATCAGTATAAACATCTTCTTTTTCTCTTGATCTAACCCGCAGCGGAAATGTTCCTGTTTTAGTAAATGAAAACTTATTTCCGTTTACCTCAACACTTGAATCAACTTCAAAGATTACTTCTTGGGAAGCAAAAAGTTGTGGGTAAACCTTGACCACAAGTTCAATACTGTCTTTAATTAAATCATCACCTAGAAAACGATACATTCCATAATAATAAGTATCGTCCAAACCTTCTTCGGTTTGATTCGGATCGAAACAAAGAATATAGCGCGGTGTCGGATCATCTGTTACCACGACAAACGTAACAGAAGCTCTTTTTGTTCCGCTTTTGGCCGTAACTTGTACAATCCCGGTTTGGATTGCAATTAAATAAGGAATTCCGTCTATCATTTCAATTCTTGCAATACTTTCATCATCGGTTTCCCAATTAATCGTTGAAGCAGCATTTAAAGGATATGTTTTCGCATAAAGCCGCATGCTTTCCCCTTCCAGGATTTCTTCACCGTTTTCATGCTCTATTTCAAGTATATCAACTTCCGCTTCTACAACCAAACTGAGTCCTTTGCTTACGCCATAGAGGACAAAAATAACTAAAATCGGTAAAATGAAAATTAAACACCAAACTCTAGCCTTCATAATTTACACCTCGTTTCTGTAACTGGCGCTGGTAATGATAGTAGCGAAGCAATATGAAAACTCCGACGACAGCAATTAACATTAAATTAGCCTTTTCCAAAGGGTATAAGCCCACAAACAACAAAGAAAGACCACCGATAATGATGCTTAAAAATAAGTTCCTGGTGATAAAAATTGAAGTATTACGGTTTTCCCGAAAACTACCTGTCAGTGAGGGATTCCTTAAATCATTTAAAACCGCTCGGAAAATGAAATTTAAATTTGTAAGAAACAAGATCAAGAAAGCATATATTCCGTTAATAAAATTTAATTTATGAGTAAGAACCAATATTAATACTGTAATTATTAATGAAAATGTTAAGAGAAAAATATTCAAAAACACCTTGATATTGATCTGCTTTTTTAACGAAACCGGAAAGGTTGAAAGATAGGGAAGATATTTTCCTTCATTAGAAATCATCATTGAGGAATAAGTATTAGAAATTCCTGAAAGCATCAAGAGAATCATTAATACAAAAGGAAATACGAAGGAATAACCAATCATCCTGGTTACAACATCACTGATTATCGTAACCATGATATAAGACATAAAGGGTAATATCGCAAGTGTAAGCAGATGACTTACAAATAGGTCTCCGGAGCGAAAAATTCTTAAGAGCTCTTTTTTTATAAATGTTGTAGTTAAGTTTGCGGAACTAAATTCCTTTTTTCTTATTGAAACATTTGTTTGTTTTTTGTTTCTAATATGAAATAAAAAGTTTCTGGAAACAATGAAAATAGAAAAGATAACAAAACTGTTATGATACTCTTAAAGTAGACAGTGAATTAAAATAAAGTAATTCATTATCTATTTTAGGAGTATTTTTAATATGGGACGAAAAAGCAAATTTAGTAAAGAACTTAAAATTAAGGCTTGCTTGG
>DUTX01000112.1 GCA_012841865.1 Acholeplasmataceae bacterium
TTCCAGGGTATGAAGGAAAACCATCTGTTTCTTACTTCATCCAGGGATTATGTTATTGCTGGATTAATGGCAATGACCGAATCTGATAGTACTTATACATTAAGAAAAGCAGAGAATTATTATCAGAGCTTAAAAAAGAAGGTTTCAATTAATCTCTTAACAACTTATATTTTAACTTTTAATGAAGAACCGTTTAATTTAGAAAATAAGTTGTTGAAAATAAACAACAAATTAAATGAAAAAGATATTAAACTCCAGAAACGTCATGTCACACCAGCCTTAGGTTTACTTACTTTAATACCAGCAGAAATTGATGAAATAGTTAAGAATGTAGAATATGTTTATGAGCAATTGCGTAAATATAAAATGTTTAATAATTTGCTTATTTCTAAACGAGAAGTTCAATTTTATTCAGCAATAATCGTTGCATGGAGTTATCTCGTTTCTGAGGTTGAAAACAGCTCATCAGACAGATTTAAAAATTTGATTACTGCTATTCTGGTTGTTTCTGTCATTACTATGGCTATGGAGTATAACAGCTCCAATTATGTGTGAGGGAGGAAGTTATGAAAAACTTATTTTTTCGGATTTATCAATTTGTATTCCGTGTTTTTGCATTTTTCTTAAAATGGAGAAAACCGGAACTGCTTTCTGGAAGCGGATCTTTGCTGGATTTGCCGGAATTAATCCAGAGTAAAGGTATTTCCAAGGTATTAATTGTGACCGATCAAGGAATTATGGATTTGGGGCTGACAAAGAATTTAGAAAGCGGTTTGAAAAATGAAGGCATCAACTATGTGATATATGATAAAACTGTTCCTAATCCAACTGTCGATAATGTAGAAGAGGCAGCAAGAGTATACCTTAAAAATGAGTGCGAGGCGATTATTGGTTTTGGCGGCGGTACCGCTATTGATTGTGCAAAAGGCGTCGGTGCAAGAATTGCAAGACCAAATAAGAGTTTAAATAAAATGAAAGGTGTCCTAAAAGTTAGAAAGAAAATTCCAATGCTGATTGCTATACCGACAACCGCCGGAACAGGTAGCGAAGGAACTTTGGCTGCAGTAATAACAGACAGTAAAACTCATGATAAATATGCAATAAACGATGTAAATTTGATCCCTCATATTGCGGTTCATGATCCCCTTTTAACTTTTGGACTACCTCCGCATCTTACAGCAACAACGGGTATGGATGCATTAACACATGCGATTGAAGCATATATCGGCAGAAGTAATACGAAAGAAACCAAAAAGTTTGCAATGAAAGCCGTGAAAATTATCTTTCATGATCTAGAAAAGGCTTATTTAGACAGCAATGATTTAGAAGCAAGACTTAACATGCTGAAGGCTTCGTATTATGCTGGCCTCGCTTTTACAAGAGCCTACGTCGGGAATGTCCATGCAATTGCTCATACTTTTGGAGGCTTTTATAATATCCCGCATGGTTTTGCGAATGCGGTTATCTTGCCTTATGTTTTAAGATATTATGGTAAGGCTATTCACCGTCAACTTGCTAACTTAGCCGATCTAATCGGTATCGGAACGGATACGGATTCAGATAGCAAGAAAGCTAAACTTTTTATTGAAGAAATCGAAAATATGAACGCAAGGATGAATATTTCTAAGAAGATTAAAGTGCCTGATTTGGATAATTTGGAACTTATGATTGAAAGAGCTTATCATGAAGCCAATCCGCTTTATCCGGTTCCGAAAATCTTTACGAAAGAAGATTTCCGGAAACTATATCTCGAAATAACCGAAATTGGAGGTTAAAGATGAGTAGTATTAAAGAAGTTGTACAAAAGCAAAGGGATTTTTTTAAAACGAACATTACCAAAGATTTAAACTTCCGTGCAGAACAACTAAAGAAACTTAGAAAAGCAATTCTTGACCATGAAGAGGAAATCTTAGAGGCTCTTGCTTCGGATTTAAATAAATCAGCTTTTGAAGCTTATATGACTGAAATTGGAATTGTTCTTGAAGAAATTAGGTTTATGTTGAAGCGGTTTAAGTCTTGGGCTAAACCCAAAAAGGTTAAAACACCGCTGACCCAGTTTCCAGCAAAATCAAGAATCTACTCCGAGCCCTATGGTGTTGTATTGATTATGTCACCATGGAATTATCCCTTCCAGTTAACAATTGCTCCTTTGGTCGGAGCAATTGCTGCAGGAAATTGTGCATTAGTGAAGCCTTCTAATTATTCTCCAAAAACTTCAGAAGTAATTGCTAAGATTATCGAAAAGACATTTCCCGGAGAATATATTGCTGCCGTACTTGGCGGAAGAGAAGCTAATCAAGATCTCCTAGAACAACAGTTTAATTATATCTTCTTTACTGGTGGTCCCACGGTTGGCAGATTAGTTATGGAAGCTGCAGCAAAACATCTTACACCAATTAGCCTAGAGCTAGGTGGTAAGAGTCCATGTATTGTAGATGAGACCGCAAACATTTATTTAGCTGCGAAGCGCATTGTTTGGGGGAAATTCATTAATGCCGGACAAACTTGTGTGGCGCCCGATTATGTATTCGTTCATAAGAATGTAAAAGAAAAACTTCTTGAAAACATGGTTAAATATATTGAAAAGTTCTTTTCACAGGCGCTTGAAGAAGAATATAGATTTCCAAAAATCATTAATGAACGTCATTTTATACGGTTACTTGGTTTAATGGAAAGCGGAAAAATCTATTACGGCGGTAAATATGATCAGAAATTAAATCGCATTGAACCAACTATTCTAGATGATGTCAGCTGGGAAAGCCCCATCATGCAAGAAGAAATCTTCGGTCCCTTACTTCCGATTTTAGAGTTTTCTGATTTAAACGAAGTTATTAATAAAGTAAACTCTAGACCTAAACCTCTTGCCCTTTACTTATTCACAACTTCTAAATCTAATGAGAAAACCATTTTAACGAGCATATCACACGGTGGCGGTTGTATCAATGATACAATAGTACACCTAGCAACACCATATCTTCCTTTCGGTGGTGTTGGTGAAAGCGGAATCGGAAATTATCATGGCAAAGCAAGCTTTGATACATTTAGCCATAAAAAGAGTATTATGAAAAAATCTAACTTAATTGATATTCCTCTACGCTATCCACCATTTAAAAAGCTTATATTACTAAAAAAATTTTTGAAATAATAAGCAACTCCATTTTGTCTTTTTCGACATAAGTGGAGTTTTTATTTTTAATTCTGATAATTATTGACCGTTAGGACATATTTTGGTAGAATAAAAATGGAAGGAAATGGATGTGTGCTGGGGGAGAAAATGTTTGAATATTTTACCCGAGCATATATATTTGCTCGGATTTTTTAACATTAAAAATTGGAGGAATTATAAAATATATTGCAAGAATAAATGAAACTGGAAAAGAGCAGCTCTTAATAGATCATTTGGAAAATGTTGCAAAAATGACTGCTGCTTTTGCAAAAAAATTTAGTTCTGAAGAGTTTGGTTATGTAATCGGCTTGTTGCACGATATAGGAAAATATTCAAATGCTTTTCAAAGAAGAATAAGGGGAAACAATGAAAGAGTTGATCATTCCACCGCTGGTTTACAATTATCTTATGAAGAATTTCAACAACATATAGCATTAATATTGGGTTTCTGCATTTCTGGACATCACGGAGGTTTACCCGACATCGGAACAAAAATTGATTATAAAGAGGCTCACTCATTACATGGCAGGTTAAAAAAGGATTTAGAAGATTACAGTAATTACAGAAGCGAAATTCGAATTCCAAAAACAATAAATTTGGATGCGATAAAAAAGATTCTTCAAAATTCTGATTCTGAAGATTTTTCTCTTTCTTTTTATATTCGAATGTTGTTTTCTTGTCTTGTAGATGCAGACTTTTTAGATACAGAGAGCTTCATGAAACCAAATATTAATCGTGGAATCATATATGATTATAATTTGATGTGAAAACAATTGAAAAAACATTTAGAAAAATTTAAAGATAAAAAGGAGTCGAACTGATTGAAAAGGTATAACACTGAAGAGGATTATCTTTTAATATCTGGAATTCAACATTTCATGTTTTGCAAACACCAATGGGGATTAATCCATATTGAGGATGCATGGCAAGACAATGTATTAACATTTGAGGGAAGTTTGTTACATGAAAAAGTACATAATCCGGAACTGAACGAGAGTAGAGGCGATATTTATATCTCTCGTTCAGTTGCGGTCATTTCTCACAAATATAAAATTCATGGTATAATAGATTTAATTGAATTTGTAAAAGACGAAAATGGGTTATATATAGAGGAACGTCAAGCCTATTATAGACCCTATATAGTTGAATATAAAAGAGGGAAACCCAAAGAAGGATTAGAAGATAAAGTACAATTATGTGCTCAAGCAATGGCCTTCGAAGAAATGCAGGATATTGTTTTGGATTATGGTTATATTTATTATTTCCAGATAAACCGGAGAATCAAGGTTTCTTTTAGTCAACAACTTAGAAAAACAGTAGAAGAGTTAATAAATGAAATGAATGTATATTATAATAAAAAAGAAACACCTAAACCAATAAAAATGAAAAGTTGCAGGAGTTGTTCATTTACAAATTTTTGTTCAAAAAATTTTTCAAATAAGAACATAAAAAAATACTTGAAGAATGTTATTGAGGAAATATCATGAGAAAACTTCTTAACACGTTATTTGTAACAACACCTGATTCATATTTATCACTTGATGGTAATAATGTTGTAATTCTTAAAGACGGAAAAAACTTATTTCGTATTCCTGTTTGCAATTTAGAAGGCATAGTTTGTTTTAACTACATGGGTGCAAGCCCAAAGTTAATGCAATATTGTACTGAAAATAATATTTACATAAGTTTTCTTTCTCCCGAAGGAAATTTCCTTGCGAGCGTGAGCGGAAAAATTAGAGGAAATGTTTTATTAAGAAAAGCACAGTACATTATGTCTGAAGATTTAGATTTTTGCTTAAATATTTCAAAAAATATTATTAAATCTAAAATATATAATTCTCGAGTAGAAATAAACCGCTCAATTCGCGATAACCTAGAAAAAATTGATGTTTCACGCTTAAAACATGCATCTGATAGATTAAAAGAATTAATCTATGAGGTAGATAATTGTAATGATTTTGCTGAACTTCGTGGTTGTGAAGGCGATGCTGCTAGAATGTATTTTTCCGTATTCAATGATATGATTGTTCAACAAAAATCAGACTTTATTTTCCAGGGAAGAAGTAAAAGACCACCATTGGATAATGTTAATGCATTACTTTCCTTTGGTTATTCTTTACTATCACATGATGTTGCTGCTGCTTTAACCAGTGTAGGCATAGATCCATATGTAGGTTTCTTACATACCGATCGTCCTGGAAGAATTTCATTAGCCCTAGATATTATGGAAGAATTCAGGGTGGTATTTGTAGATAGGTTTGTGTTAACCTTAATTAATCTTAGGCAAATCACTAAACAAGATTTTAAAAAGAAAGAAAGTAACGCAATTATTTTAACTGAAAAAGGAAGAAAACTATTTTTAACTGAATGGCAAAAAAGAAAACACGAAATTGTGGTACATCCGTTTTTAGGTGAAAGAATTAAATTGGGATTATTTCCGTATGTCCAAGCTTTGATTTTATCTCGATATCTTAGAAAAGAAATTGATGAATATGTACCATATTTTAAGAGGAATTAATATGATGATATTAATAACTTATGATGTTGATACTACAGACAAGGAAGGGAAAACCAGATTAAGAAAGGTTGCAAAAGAATGTGTAAATTATGGACAAAGAGTACAGAATTCAGTTTTTGAATGTAATATAACATATCTCGATTTTATTAAGCTTAAAACAAAACTTGAAAGCATAATAGATTTTAAGAAGGATAGTTTAAGGTATTATAATTTGGGTAAAAACTGGAGAAAAAAAGTAAAACACATTGGTGCAAAACCGTCTTATGATCCAGAAGGCCCTTTGATTGTTTAAATGCGAACCAATAACAAGCATATATCTTTGGTAGGTTCGCAACAAAATTTTAGTGTAAATCTAACAAAATAAATAAAAAAAGTTAAACTTTACACATATATAAGAGTTTACAAATATAAAATATTACTATTATGCTATCTTTTTTGTAAAAATAGCTGTCGCACCTCGTGCAGGTGCGTGGATCAAAATTTACTCTATTATATATAAATAAAAAATATATTATAAAACTCGCAAGCAATTTGCTTACAAAACCTCATAAAAAAAATGCATTTCTAATACAAATTATATTAGAAATGCCTTTTTCTATTATTATTTAAAAAATTATTAATTTGTTTTAACGTTTCATCACTTAATATATGCTCTATTTTACAACAATCTTGTTCAGCTGTTTCTTCCGAAACTCCGAGTATAATTAAAAACTCTTTAATCAATAAATGTTTTTCATAAATCCTATTTGCAATTTCTCTGCCTTTATCAGTTAAGGTAATATCACCGTAATCTGCTTTATCAATAAGATTGTTGTCTTTTAAAACATTCATGGCTTTGTTTACACCGGGTTTGGATACACCCAATAATTCAGCTATTTTTACGGATTTAACCTTTTTATCTCTTTTTTCAACTATTAGGATAGCTTCTAAATAGTCTTCAATTGATTTTGTGAGATTAATCATATTTTTACCTCTTATTGTTTCTATTATAACATATTGGGGTGTTTTGTCAAAGGGGGAAATGTTAAGTCAAGTTAACTTTTTAATTGACTTTTATATAATTCCTGTTATAATAATTAACGTAGGTTAACTTTTAGAAAGAGAGTGTAAATATGCGCTACAGGAGAAGAAAACGTCAATGTAAGGCAGGGGATAAATGCCTTATGAGTGATCTTCGGAAAGGGCAAAAAGGCAGGGTATTATGTATACGGATGTCAAATCCGGCTTTGCGGCGACGTTTATTTGATATGGGAATTACAAAAGAGGTAGAGTTTGAGATTAAAAAAATCTCACCGCTGGGAGACCCAATCGATATTGTTCTGAGGGGTTATGAGTTATGTATCAGAAAGTCTTGTATGGAACAAATCGATGTGGAGGTGTTAGAATGAGAATTGCTCTTGTTGGAAACCAAAACAGCGGAAAAACGACCCTTTTTAATTTGCTGACAGGTTCGAATCAAAAAATCGGAAATTGGCCGGGGGTAACGCTTGATCGGAAATCAGGTATTATCAAAGGAACAGATCATGAATTAATTGACCTCCCGGGGATTTATTCTTTAAGCCCTTATACACTTGAAGAAGAAGTTTCCCGCAAATTTATATTAGAAGAAAAACCCGATTTAATTATCAATATCATTGATTCAACATCCATTGAACGCAGCCTTTACTTAACAACCCAATTATTAGAACTCGATACAAAACTCCTCTTGGTTTTAAATATGACGGATATCCTTGAAAAGAAAGGAATAGAGATTGATGTCAATAAACTTAAAGAGGAATTACAGATAGATATTATCCAGATATCCGCTTTGAAAGGGGCGGGTATAGATGAACTGCTTGCATATTTGCAGGAGAATAAATTTAAAGAAAGTCCGAATGTATCTATATATCCCGAGGAAATAGAAAACGCGATTTCGGGAATTAAAAAATCAATCAAGCTTCCCCACCCCCATTTTATTGCCGTTAAATTGCTGGAACGGGATCGTTTATTTAAAGATTTAATGAGCGCTGAGATTAATGCAAAGATTGAAGCCTTGGAGAAAATGTTTGATACGGATCTGGAAGAAGCGATTGCTAATCTCCGCTATGTGTGGATTGAAAATGTCATTCGTAAAACAACCGTCCTTAGGGAAAAACTTGATAAATGGACGGATAAACTTGATAAAATCTTTTTAAATAAATACCTAGGGATTCCGATTTTTATCGTTATCATGTTCCTGGTGTATTTCCTCTCAGTCGGTGTTGTCGGTGGTACAACCGTAGAGTTGATTGAAGGAGCTTTTGAAAAACTTCAAGAAATAATTGCAGGCGGTTTGGAAAGCCTCGGTGCATCGGAATGGTCCATTAGTTTAGTTAATGACGGTGTGATTACCGGTGTTGGTGCCGTTTTGAATTTTGTTCCACAACTAATTATTCTCTTCTTATGTATTTCCATTTTGGAGACTACCGGTTATATGTCGCGAATCTCATTCTTGTTAGATAAATTATTAAGAA
>DUTX01000113.1 GCA_012841865.1 Acholeplasmataceae bacterium
GGAATCCTCTTTCGAAGGTTCCCTATTGCACCTCACACGGGTGCGTGGATTGTAATTTTATGTTGTTGTCTTAGTTAGAAAGGATACAGAATAATTAATCTTATTGAATAACATAAATTAAACTTTAGGCTTTTCTTTATGGAACAGAAACTAGAAATGCCTATTTTTCTTTTCATTAAGAAAATTTTTTATTTGTTTTAGTGTCTCATCACTCAGTATATGCTCAATCTTACAACAATCCTGTTCGGCAGTTGTTTCCGAAACCCCGAGTTTTATTAAAAACTCTTTAATTAACAGATGTTTTTCATAAATTCGGTTTGCAATTTCCCTACCTTTATCAGTTAAGGAAATATCTCCGTAATCAACTTTATCGATTAGGTTGTTATCTTTTAATACATTCATAGCTTTGTTGACGCCGGGTTTGGATACTCCCAATAATTCTGCTATTTTTACGGATTTGACTTTCTTGTCTCTATTTTCGACTATTAATATTGCTTCTAAATAGTCCTCAATTGATTTTGTAAGATTAATCATACATTTACCTCTTGTTGTTTTTATTATAACATAGAGAAGCGTTTTTTGAAAGTGGAGAAATGTTAAAGGAAGTTAACTTTTATTGACTTTTATACAAAATCTGCTATAATAATTAACATAGGTTAACTTTTAGAAAGAGAGTGTAATTATGCGCTTCAGGAGAAGAAGACGTCAATGCAAAGTAGGGGGTCTATGCTGTATGAGTGACCTTCGGAAAGGTCAAAAAGGCAGGGTCTTAGCTATTCGGATGGAAAATCCTGCTCTGCGTCGGCGTTTGTTTGATATGGGAATTACTAAAGGGGTAGAGTTTGAGATTAAGAAAATCTCACCGCTTGGAGATCCGATTGATATTGTTATCAGAGGTTATGAGTTATGTATCCGCAAATCCTGCATGGAACAGATTGACGTAGAGGTGTTGGAATGAGGATAGCTCTTGTCGGAAACCAAAACAGCGGAAAAACAACCCTTTTTAATTTGTTGACAGGTTCCAATCAAAAAATCGGAAATTGGCCGGGGGTAACGCTTGATCGGAAATCTGGTATTATCAAAGGAACAGATTATGAATTGATTGATCTTCCGGGCATTTATTCATTGAGTCCGTATACGCTTGAAGAAGAAATTTCCCGGAAATTTATTTTGGAAGAAAAACCCGACTTAATTATTAATATTGTTGATTCAACATCCATCGAACGAAGCCTTTACTTAACAACCCAATTATTGGAATTAGATACTAAGCTTCTCTTGGTTTTAAATATGGCGGATATCCTTGATAAAAAAGGAATTGAGATTGATGTCGAAAAGCTAAAAGAGGAGCTAAAGATAGAAATTATTCAAATATCCGCTTTAAAAGGTGCGGGTATTGAAGAATTGCAAGCATATTTACATGAAAATAAATTTAGAGAAAGTCCGAATTTATTTATTTATCCTAAAGCGGTCGAAAGCGAGATTTTGGAAATTGAAAAGGAAGTTAAACTTCCCAATTCTCGTTTTATTGCTGTTAAATTATTGGAACGAGACCATTTATTTAAAGACTTAATAACCGCCGAGATAAATGCAAAGATTGAAGCCTTAGAGAAAAAGTTTGATACAGATTTAGAAGAAGCGATTGCTAATCTGCGCTATGTCTGGATTGAAAATGTTATTTGTAAGACAACTGTTCGTAAAGAAAGAATCGATAAATGGACGGATAAACTTGATAAGATCTTTTTAAATAAATACCTAGGGATTCCGATTTTTATCGTTATTATGTTTTTGGTATATTTCTTGTCAGTCGGTGTGGTTGGTGGAACAACTGTTGAATTAATTGAAGGTGTTTTTGAAAAACTTCAAGAAATAGTTACCGGCGGCATGATGAAACTAGGTGCTTCACAGTGGTCGATAAGTTTGGTAAATGACGGTGTTATTACCGGTGTTGGTGCCGTTTTGAATTTTGTTCCACAACTAATTATTCTCTTCTTATGTATTTCCATTTTGGAGACTACCGGTTATATGTCGCGAATCTCATTCTTGTTAGATAAATTATTAAGAA
>DUTX01000114.1 GCA_012841865.1 Acholeplasmataceae bacterium
TAAAAGTGCAATTATTAATTAATAACTAGTCCGAATTCATTTGTATAATTAAATGTATAACTGACCATAACTGTTAAATCAAGCGTGGAATTTTAAAAAAGTGTCCACGTTATATTTAATAGAGCCGAGAAAGGTATAATAGAAATACCTGACCAGGAAGGAAGCTATTTTTTATGCGAATTACCATGAAAGAAAAGTTGAAAATGTGTGATGAGCATCTCAACAAAGGGATCTCTTTATCGCATCTTTCGGAGCAGTATCATAATTATCCAGTTGCTAGTATCAAGTATCTGGTAAAACTATATCGCAAACATGGGCCTAAGCCTTTCTTTGAGCGTGACAAAAGAGAGGTCTATAAGCGGGATACGAAGTTAATGGCAATCCAACAAGTACTGTCTGGTCGGTCGCTGCGTAGTGTTTCAATTGATTTAGGATTGATTGATCCAGCGATTTTAAGAGATTGGGTTAAGAAGTATAAGGTTGAAGGGGAAGAAGCAATTCAAGACACCTATCCTAGGGCCAATTATTTGCTAAAAGAAGACCGCTTCAAAAGTGTGGTCGATAAAAAGATTGCAGCAGAGAATGAACGATTGCGAGCGGAGATAGACTACTTAAAAAAATCGCAGTCCTTAGTGAAAAGACTAGAAGGAGCGACGATTCAGGATAAAGTAAAAATCGTCGAAGAACTAAGGACAAAGTATAGTTTAGCTATCCTTCTAGACATCACCGGAATAGCATCATCTGTCTATTACTACAATTTCAATGCCGCGAAAGAGAAGGTAAATAAGTATGATGAAATCGAAAAAGAAATCGAGCGTTTATACGTCAAAATACATAAAAAAAGATGTGGATATCATCAAATTTACAACCAATTAAAGAAAAATGGTTGGGTGATAGGAAAAAACAAAGTGCTTCAAATCATGCGTGAGAAAGGTTTTAGTAAGAAGAAAGTGATTCGGTGGCGAAAGTATAACTCCTATGAAGGAAATCTAGGGATTAATATTTCTAATATCATGAATCAAGATTTTAAAACAACAACGCCTTATCAAAAAGCTGGAACTGATATAACAGAGTTTACAGTACTCGGAACCTCAATCTACCTATCACCAGTTATAGATTTTTATACAAGAGAGATATTATCGTATGTTGTGGGGACTGATGCGAAAGTTGAACGCGTGCTTGAGATGATTGATAGCATGAAGAAAAGACACGGGAAAAACATTAAAGGAATGATAATTCAATCGGATCAAGGTATCCAATATCAAAATTCTCGATACGTTCAAAGGTTAAAGAAATATCGTGTCGTACAGTCAATGAGTCGAAAAGGAAATTGCCTAGATAACTCACCGACCGAGAATTTTTTTGGTCGAATGAAACAAGAAATCTGGGACAAAAACAAGCAAGATTATGATAGCGTAGAGAGTCTTATCAGTACGATTCATGAGTATATGAGTTACTATAATAAAGACCGAATCGTGATGAAAACAAGAATGACTCCCGAAGAATGTAGAATTTCATATCTTAGTCAATTACAATAATGGTGTGGGTTGATATCTATTTCTCTCCAACTTTTCGAAGCTAATACAGAAGAACAAGCATTGATACACGATATCAGTGCTTTTTTTGTGTTTTGAACCCTATTTTTGCCTTTTTATCCCATTTTTAAGCCACAATATCATTGAAATGATATAAAGAGAATGTATCAAAGCCCTCAATTGTTATACCCTTGATGTAATTTTTTAGATTGTCGACAGGACTTGAACTATAAAAACAGGCCAAAAAAACATAGTTTTTTACTAAAAAAGCATCATTTTCTAGTAAAGTTAGGAAGCCATCGAGTGTATGTGGAGCGTGTGCGTCTTCTTCAAGTCCCGTCTACGCATAGTTCAAGAAAAGAACCGCTTTGATACAAGTCTCAATAATTTGCAATGGATGGTGAAGGGATTTGATACATCATATGGTCTAGACCATAATTTATAAGGATGATAAAATAATTACATGCCAAGCAAAACCGTAACTGATTTTACATCAGACACAAGTTTAATATTGAAGACATTCAAAACCCTTTATCCAAACGTTAAAGAAGGCGATGACCTTTTTGTTATTTTTAATGCAGCGTTAAATATATTGCAATTATTTCCACAAAAAACGCTTTCCGATAACGAGTCTTCTTTAGAAAATTATTTGAAAAAGTGGGCAGATGGATATTATTCGTTTACCTTACCGAGCAAAAGAGAAAAATCACCTAAGGGAACTTGTTCAGATCCAGCTATTAAAGAAATGGTTCGTGTAGTTTGCCAATTCTCTGAACAAGAAGCTGAATTAGAAAGTGCAATTCATGATTTGTTCATGGCAGCTGAAAATGTTCAAGGGAATCTACTTGAAGAATACATCGCTGATAGAACAAAGGAATTTGGATGGATTTGGTGTTATGGCGAAACATTACGAGCTGTAGACTTTTGCTCACACGATGGAAATTACCTTTTACAAATTAAGAATAAAAACAACACAGAAAATAGTTCTAGTTCTGCAATCAGAATCGGAACAACTGTTAGAAAATGGTTTAGATTAGGTTCTAGAAGAGTTGATGGTGAATATGTTCCTGATTTCAAATGGGATGTACTCAATGAGATTATAAATAGCAAAAAAAAACCTGGTGTTGATAAACTTTGCAATATGAATGAGGATGATTATCATGCTTTCTTAAACAAAGTTATGAACGAGAATCCAAAAATCATTAAAGAAGATTGATATAATCAACGCTGTTCCGTATAATGGTATATGAAAAGTTTCGGAAAGGAAAATTTTGTAGACCATGGATATCAGCAAAGAATACATAAGCGCTTCTGAAGCAGCGAATATACTCCAAGTCACAACACAATATGTGCGGGAATTAGTTAGAACAGAGATTATTAGCGGCCAAAAAATAGGTAGTCAGTGGATTATTAGTCGCAAATCTCTTTTTGATTATATAGAGAAAAACAATATTATTATCAACCCACCAGATCACATTAGAACATCAAGTGAAATACCAAATTTGGTTGCATTAAGTTTCTTTAGTGGCGCGATGGGTCTTGATATTGGCTTATCCAATGGTGGTATTAAACCACTTTTAGCTTGTGAGTTTAACAAAGCTTGTCGACAAACTATTTATCATAATGATAAAGAAATTGGCTTAATTGGTGATATCAACAAGTATTCGGCTTCTGAAATACGTAAATTTGCCAACATTAACGAAGATACAAGGATTGATATCGTTTTTGGCGGACCACCTTGTCAAGCGTTCAGTACTGCTGGAAATAGAAAAGCGTTCGATGATGAAAGAGGTAATGTATTTTTAACTTATCTTTCACTAATTAAAGAATTAAACCCAACCTATGTTGTTATCGAAAATGTTCGTGGTTTGCTTTCAACCCCTTACTTTTACAAAGATTACGAAAAACCATTCAAAGGTGCTGCAATGCTTATTATCTTAGATAAACTCAATGAAATGGGGTATTCAGTGTCTTTCAACTTATATAATGCTGCAAATTTCGGAGCACCCCAAATTAGAGAAAGAGTAGTAATAATTGCTAAAAAAGGAAACAAAAAAGTAAGTTATCTTGAACCTACAAATTCTGAAACTGGTGAATACGGTTTACCAAAATGGAGAACTCTAAAAGAAGCGTTTGAATCTTTACCAAAAAATGTTGAACATCATTACATAGAATTCCCAGAACGAAGATTGAAATATTATCGTTTGCTTAAAGAAGGACAATATTGGAAGGATTTGCCTGAAGAACTCGCTAAAGAAGCAATGGGAAAATCTTATTATCTCGGTGGTGGAAAAACAGGCTTCTATAGAAGACTCTCTTTTAGCAAGCCATCACCAACATTGGTAACCAACCCTGCTATGCCTGCAACGGACTTATGCCATCCAGTTGAAAATAGACCTTTGAGCGTAGAGGAATACAAAACCATTCAAGAATTCCCAAATGATTGGATTATTTGTGGAAGCATTTTGGATCAATATAAGCAAATCGGAAATGCTGTACCAATTAAATTGGGCGAAGCCATTGCAAAAACAGTATTGAATGATATGGCTGGCAAGAAGATAAACAATGTGTTTAAAAATTTCGAATACTCAAGATATAAGAATACAAATGAAATTGATTTTGTTAATTATATGAAAACAGTGTTAGAGAAACTTTAAATGGCGAAATTAGATAAATTGAAAACTAAAAACGTAAAAGGAAGATACATTCCTATTTTTGAGTTACATCCTATACTGAAGGAAATGTGGGATTTTGATAAAAATATTGGAATCAATCCCGATGATTATAGTAAGAGTTCTGAATTAACTGTTTATTGGAAATGTGATAAAGGACACTCCTATCCTATGACAATTCGAAGGAGAATTGATACACTCGAAAAAGGATGTCCAAAATGTAACATTGAACAAAGGTGTAAGGAAGTCAAGTTCGATGATAGGTTATCTACAAGATTTCCTGGAATCGCAAAAGAATTTGATATTATCAAAAATAATGACATAACCGCAGATCAAATACACTTTGGCTCTCAAAAAGTTTATTGGTGGATATGTCCTAAAGGCCACAGCTACGAAGCGAAAGTATCTTATAGGACATTAAGAGGGCACGGCTGTCCATATTGTAGTGGTTATAAAGTGACCAAAGAAGAATCGTTTGGCAGTAAATTTCCGAAATTACTTGAAGAATGGGACTATTCGAAAAATGAGAAGTCTCCTTTTACAATATCTTCTGGTAGTGAATACAAGGCTTGGTGGAAATGTCCTAATGGTCATTCTTATCAAAGAAGAATACATGCAAAGCTAAAAAGTAGAGAATGCCCAATTTGCAAAGGCATTATTGCTAATCCTGATAATTGTTTAGCAACTACCAATCCAGACTTATTGAAGGAATGGGATTACGATAGAAACCAACCCTTAAATCCAAACAATCTTCTTAGAGGCTCACACAAAAAAGTGTGGTGGATATGTCCTAATGGACATTCATACAAAACGACCATATATACAAGGGCTATATTTGGTACTGGTTGTCCAATATGTGATGCAGAAAAAAGAACCTCGTTCCCAGAACAAGCTATTGGCTTTTATCTAGAGAAATTTACTGATGTGTTATATCGACACAAGATAGGGAAAACTGAAATTGATGTTTTCTTACCTAAACTCGCTATTGGAATAGAATATGATGGTTCTTTTTATCATAAGGGTTCTGAGAACGAAAAAAGAGAATTGCGAAAAAACAACTTTCTAAAAACAAACGGTATTCTACTTATCAGAGTAAAAGAACATAAAGACAAAAGAATTACCCTGAATTGTAAAAAGACAGACTATGGTTATGCTATTAACACACCATATTCGCAAGCATATTTATTTGTAAAAGAATTAATGGATTGTATTGCCACTGTTATTGAAACAGAAAAAGGATACAACTATTCATTTGATGTAAATATTGAAAGAGATAGAGGAACAATTTTAGAAAGGTATAATACTAATTTTAAAGCTAATAGTGTTGCTATAAAAAAACCGATTGGAATCAAAAAATGGGATTACTCTAAAAATGGAAATGTTGACCCAAATACCATTCCAGTAAGTTCTAAGAAAAGATTCTTTTGGAAATGCCCAACTTGTGGATATGAATGGGAAGGAGCGGTCGAAAACCTAACCGATACTTTAACATGTGCCAAGTGTGTTCATGGTGTCAAGATGGCAAAACATGCTAAAAGCATTAGTAAAAGAAAAGGATATTCTTTAGCAGAACAACATCCTGGCATTTTGAAAGAATGGGATTATGATAAAAATCAGTCTATTGACCCAAAAAACATCACGCCGGGTTCTAACAAAAAAGCTTGGTGGAAATGTTCTAACTGTGGATATGAATGGGAAAGCCCAATTAAGGTAAGAGTGAAGGGGCATAGTTGCCCTAAATGTGCAATCCAAAGAGCTAGTGTTGCTAAGTTTAAAAAAGTCATAAATATTGAAACTGGAGAAATATTCAATTCCATAATGGAAGCTGCCGATAAATATAACATCGGAAGAACATCAATAACTGCTTGCTTAAATGGCAGATCAAAAACGGCTGGTGGATATCACTGGAAATATGTAGATTGAAAATTTACCTGCTGACAACATCATCAAAGCGCGGCAGTCTTTAAGTATATCTTTACAGAAAGAGAGAGCGCCATGACTGATAAAATTCAATTACGGTGCCAATTCGCTTTGGCTATCGTAGACTCAATCTGGCTAAAGGGTAAAATCTCTGATGAAGAAAGGCTTAAAGCGAGGCTTCTAGTTATAGAAAAATACGCACGATTTGAAGAGAAACAATTGATATTAAAAAAGTAAAAAAAATAGGTTCAAGTCCTGTCATCTCAGCGTTTTTGTATCAAAGAGCTTCTCACACCTATCGGAAAAAGCTTATTTCTTATCAGCAATATTCTTCTAGCCCAAGTTAACAGCAAAGGTTTGATACAATAGAAACAATGTATCAAACCTTTTTTCGTACAAAACACATATTTTTGACTTAACATATTAAAAGTTTTTAACTCTGAGCAAGAAATACGAGATGTTTA
>DUTX01000181.1 GCA_012841865.1 Acholeplasmataceae bacterium
ATAAATGGCAAAGCATCGTGTTCCTTGATGATGACGAGTCTATTAAGACATGCGTAGACTTACCGGTTATAGGGAAAACGGATGACGCTTTAAAATATAAAGATGAAGCAGATTTCTTTGTGGCTATCGGAAATAATGCTACACGGGAAACGGTACAAACCAAATTAGAATATGAAGGAGCTTCAATTGCGACACTGATTCATCCCAATGCAGTCATCGGGTATAAAGTTAGCGTGGGGATTGGCACTGTTATTATGGCCGGGGCGGTGATAAACAGTGCAAGTACTATCGGCAAAGGATGTATTATTAACACAAACAGCAGTGTGGACCACGATTGCATACTTGAAGATTATGTGCATGTTTCGCCGGGAGTAAGCTTGGCCGGAACAGTTAAGGTCGGTAAGGGCAGTTGGATAGGCATAGGAGGCGTAATAAGCAATAACATAAACATCTGCGGTGGCTGCAGGCTTGGTGCTGGTGCTGTGGTAATTAAAGACATAACTGAACCTGGAACATATGTTGGGATCCCCGCTAGAAAGATAGATGAAGAATTACGATAGCTGGAGAATTATGAATGAAAATATTATATGTGACAACAATTTCAAATACGGTAAATGCATTTTTAGTTCCACATATTAAGATGCTTATTGGTATGGGTCATAAAGTAGATGTAGCATTTAACGTTGAACAAAAAGTAAAACCTGAAATAAAAGAAATAGGATGTGTAGTCCATGAAGTTCCATTTACAAGAACACCGTTCAGTAAAGATAATATAAAAGCTTATAGAATACTTAAAAGGATTATAATTACAGAAAAGTACGGGATTGTTCACACGCATACACCTATTGCTTCGGCTATTACCAGACTAGCATGTAGAAATATGAGAAATGTAAAGGTGTTTTATACTGCCCATGGTTTTCATTTTTATAAAGGAGCGCCTCTTATTAATTGGCTAATTTACTATCCAGTTGAAAGGTGGCTTGCAAGATATACGGATGTACTTATTACTATAAACCAGGAAGATTACGAAAGAGCTAAAAATAAATTTAAGGCAAGAAAAGTTGAGTTTGTTCTTGGTGTAGGAGTTGACGTAGAAAAATATAGTGATTTTAAAATTAATAGAGCTCTGAAGAGAAAAGAAATAGGAGTGCCGGAAGAATCATTTGTACTACTGTCTGTTGGAGAATTAAACAAAAATAAGAATCATGAAGCTGTTATAAAAGCTTTAGCTGAAGTCGGCAATAAAGATATACATTATATTATTTGTGGCGAAGGGCGGTTAGAAGAATATTTGAATAATCTTTCCAAATCTTTGGGAATTGAAAATCAGGTTCATTTATTAGGTTTTAGAAAAGATGTAATTGAAATAACTAAAGTATCAGATGTTTTCGTGCTGCCATCCTACAGAGAGGGTTTATCTCTGGCATTGATGGAAGCAATGGCATGCGGATTGCCGGTAATTTGTTCTGATATAAGGGGAAATTCTGATTTAATTACTGATAGTAAAGGTGGTTATTTAGTAAAACCGAATGATAAAAAAAAGTTAGCATTATTTATAAATGAATTATTTAATCAAGAAAGAACAAGAAAAGATTTTGCGTTATATAATCTTATTAAAATTGAAAAGTACTGTATTAATAACGTTTTAAATAGATTAAAACATATTTATAAGGATGAAATAGATGATTAATAATAAAAAAATTGTATTTATCCTTGGGAGCATGAGACGAGGCGGCGCTGAAAGAGTTGTTTCAATTATAGCAAATCATTATTTTCAAAAAGCATGGAAAGTAGATATTATACTTTTGCTTAGCGGAAAATGCGAGTACGAAATAAATCCAAAAATTAGAATCATCTCTTTGGCAAATGAAGCTAAGACAAGGTTAAGCCAAATACCACGTTGGTTTTTTGGTATTCGGTCATATTTAAAAGAAAACAAACCGGATTCAATTTTATCTTTTGCTGCAAGGATCAATATTATAGTAGCGATAGCGGGTATTGGAATAAAAAAGCATCTTGTAGTTTCTGAAAGAAATGATCCTTTAAGGGATGGACGTTCTGTATTGGTACGAATGGCAACTAACATTATATACCCAAGAGTATCTAAAGTCATTTTTCAAACAAAATACGCACAATCCTGTTTTAATACGAAAATTATACGTAATAGTCAGATTATACCTAATCCTGTAAGTGTAAATATAAAACATAAAAAAGAGAGAAATGGAAAAATTATAGCGGTAGGTAGACTTGAGCCTCAAAAGAATCATAAGTTACTAATTGAAGCCTTTAAAGAAGTACATGATATGTTTTCACAGTATTCCCTCATTATTTATGGTGAAGGCTCCTTAAGAAAAGAATTAGAAAACATGATATCTGAATTAAATTTGACAGATTTAGTTTATTTGCCGGGTAATATAAGTAATATTCATGAAGAAGTATCAAAGGCAGAATTTTTTGTGCTTACGTCGGATTATGAAGGATTATCAAATTCATTATTAGAAGCAATGATGATGGGTTTGCCTTGCATATCAACTGCATGTGCCGGTTCGAATGAAGTTATTGTTTCAGGTCAAAATGGATTATTAGTACCTGTTGGTAATAGAAATAAATTGATTGAAGCAATGATAAAGTTTATAAATGACTGGGAATTTGCTTTAAGATTAGGAATGGAAGCCGAAAAAACATCAATTCAGTTTATGCCTGGTACAATTATTAAAAAGTGGGAGGATGTTCTTGAAAAATCTTAATATAAAAATTTTGTTTATCGTTCCTTTCCTATCAAATGGAGGAGCTGAAAGAGTCGTTTCAATTTGGTCGAGCGAATTAGCTAAGGTAAATGCAAATACACACCTTTTGGTCTTTTATAGAGTCGAAAATGAATATTCGATTAATAAAAGCGTGAAAATTCATACTATTAGGACAGATAAAAAACATTATGATGAGTTATCAATATTTAAGAAAATAAAAATATTAAGAGATAAGATAAAAAAAATAAAACCTGATATTATTCTGCCATTTGTTAGTCATGTTGGCATAATGACAAATATCGCACGATTTGCTTTAAATGTTAAACTTGTTGAAACTATAAGAATTTATCCTAGATATAGTCCTGGTTCTAAAATTCTTCGTAAACTTAGAAATATTTCCGTTTTATTGGCAACTCGTTGTATAGTACAGAATCAACAGCAAAAAGAATACTTTCCGAAGTGGATGCATAAAAAAATCGAAGTATTTCCTAACCCGATAGCTAATGAATTTATAAAGATAAAAAAAACATATAAGAGTAGTAGTATTAAAAGAATTATTTCGGTCGGAAGGCTTGAAAAGCAAAAGAACTACCCGATGCTGATTAATGCTTTTTCAAAAATAAATACTCTTGATAAAGATATTGTGTTAGATATTTATGGTGAAGGTTCGTTAAGAGATGAATTACAAGGCTTGATAGACGAACTGGGACTTAGTGATAAGATTAAACTATGTGGCAGAACTGATAATATTGGTAAAATGTTAGTGGAATCAGATCTGTTTATATTAACTTCAAATGCTGAAGGAATGCCGAATTCTTTAATGGAGGCAATGGCAGTTGGTTTAGCGTGTATATCAACGGATTGCCCAACAGGTCCTTCTGATTTAATCGAGGATGGAACGAATGGGATTTTAATACCTGTTGGTGATGAAAGAGCATTAGTAGATTCAATTAGTTCTTTAATTCGGAATCCGTTTAAGGCTTTTTCAATGGGCAGAATGGCAAGGGAAACCATTTTAAAATTTTATGCACCGGACATGAGCGCTAAAAAATTATACAAGTTTCTGGAATCAATATGATTAACTAACATTAAGGTGATCTAGTTGAAGCGGCCGAGAATTTTACAAAATATAATAAACTACATAAGGTTTAAAGCTTTTGTTCTATATCCTGAGGCTACGATTAGCTTTGAGTATAAGCGGCGTATTGGTTATAAACCGGATCTAAAGAATCCCAAAACATATAATGAGAAGCTGCAGTGGCTAAAGCTATATTGGTATGATCCAAAAGCAACAATATGTGCTGATAAGTATTTAATTAGAGAATATGTTGAATCTAAAGGGCTAAAACATATATTGAATGAACTATATGGAGTTTACGATAATGTCGAACAAATAGATTTTCAAAAGCTGCCGGAAAAATTTGTTATGAAAGTTACGCATGGTTGCGGACAGAACCTTATCTGCAAAGACAAATCAAAAATTAATTGGAAGAAAGAAAAACGTAAATTTAAGATTTGGTTAAGAACGAATCATTATTATAATTCTCTTGAATGGGTTTATAAAGATATTAAGCCGAGAATTATTGTTGAAAAGCTTATAGAAACACAGGATAATAAACCTCCGAAAGACTATAAATTTTTTTGTTTTAATGGTGAGCCAAAGTATATATTTGTTGCTTCCGACAGAGGAGAAAACACAACCAAATTCGATTTTTATGATCTTGAATGGAATCATTTAGCTGTTAAGAATCACTATCCAAATAGCAATGAAGCAATTCCTAAGCCTCTAAAACTTCAAGATATGATTGAACACTCCAAAGTTTTGTCAAAGGGTTTCCCGCATGTTCGTGTGGATTTCTATATGGAAAAAGAAAAAGTAATTTTTGGAGAGTTAACATTCTTTCATTTTTCCGGTAGTGAACCATTTGAACCGATCGATTTTGATTATAAAATGGGAGAATATTTAGAGTTACCAAACAAAAATTAATGCCATGATTCTAGAATTTAAGGAGTAACATTTATGGTAAGTCCAATAATATTTGTTAGTGGAATTTTTTTTGTATTTATAACGTACTTTATTATTTATATAAGAATATACAACAAAAGAAAATTACAGCTGATAGACTGGTCTATACTTTCACTGGCAACATTTAATGGTCTGGGCTTTACTTTTGTATATTGGGCTACCAACAATGGAAAAAACAATCCATTTTGGACCCAGTATATTACTATGTATGATAATTACACTGCAACAATATATCTGTTGTTATGTATAATTCTTGGATTATCATATGTATTTGGGTGGAATATAATTAAAAGTATAAAACGTTTGCCAGCTAAGAATGAAAAAACACTAAAAGAAAGCTTTTATTTAAACGCAGTTATAAAGACTAGATTAATAGCATGGGTTATGCTTTTTTTAGGAATAGTCTCTTATGCGCTATATACAAAAGCATATGGAGGCTTTTTAGGTATACTAAATTACACAATTGCGATACGGTCAGGAACAATAAGTATATATAACCCACTTAGTTTCTTGCAAAAATTGGGATACTTTCCCTTATTCTCCTCATATTTGTTCTTTGGACAAATCATTGAAAAAACTAAAGCTAAAACGGCTAACAAACGATGTTTTTTTGGATATATAATATCTTTTGCTTTTTCAATATATGTTTTATATAGTATGGCGGGTAGAGTTAGTATGTTAGTCTATTTTTCCACATTTATTCTAGGATACATTCTATATAATTATAATTCATTTACAAAACTGGTAAGGAAACTTGTAAGCTTAGTGATTATATTGCCTTTAGGTTTATTTGGGATTGACTCCATTCTTAGCCGATCAAGCAGGGGTATTGGCGTGATTGAATTA